>CAXGCE010000211.1:0-4715 GCA_964007795.1 uncultured Alphaproteobacteria bacterium
CCTTGGCGTTGTGGCGCCGTTCTACCATCACCCGGAAGCCGTCAACGCCGAAGTATTCCCGGAACTCGCCCAAGGTGCGGCGTGCCATCAGTTCAAAACTGGCCTCAGCCCCATCAAATGCATAACCTTCGAACTCTTTTTGTTTCACGTCCTCCAGGAGACGGTTGATCTTGGGGTCCTTGGGATCGAAATCGATGCCCACCTCTTCCAGCCGAGCCAAAATGTTGGATCGGCCTGCCTGGTTAGAGACGAGGAGTTGACGGCTGTTACCCACTAGGGCCGGATCGATATGTTCATAGGTTTCTGGATTTTTCAAAACAGCAGAAACATGCAACCCACCCTTGTGGGCGAAGGCCGAGGCACCCACGAACGGCGCTTGGCGCGCCGGCGCACGGTTTAGCAATTCGTCTAATAGGCGAGAAGTTGCCGTCAAATGGCGCATCCCTTCGTCATCGATGCCGGTCTCGAATTTTTCGGCGAAGCCTGGTTTTAAATTCAAGATCGGGATCAGGGCGACCAAATCAGCGTTGCCGCAACGTTCACCCAGACCATTCAAACTGCCTTGGATCTGACGAACGCCGGCTTGTACCGCCGCCAGCGATCCAGCGATAGCGTTACCGGTGTCGTTGTGGCAATGAATAGCAAGCTGATCGCCTGGGATATGGTCGGTCAGCTCGCCCACGATACGGGCGATCTCGTGTGGCAATGTGCCACCGTTAGTGTCGCACAACACGACCCAGCGGGCGCCTGCGTTCAGAGCGGATTGCAAGCAATCGATTGAGTAAGACGGGTTTGCCTTGTAACCGTCAAAAAAATGCTCTGCATCGAACAGAGCCTCGTGTCCCTTGGCAATTGAATGCGCCAAGGACTCTCCGATCATAGCAATATTCTCCGACCGTTCGATGCCCAGGGCGACATCCACATGAAAATCCCAGGTCTTACCCACTAGACAAACGGCTTCCACCGGAGCATTGACGACTTCCGATAGCCCCGGATCGTTGTCGGCACTTCGGCCCGGCCGCTTGGTCATGCCGAAAGCGGTGAATTTAGCGCGCTTCAGTTTCGGAGGTGTCTGAAAAAAGCTGCTGTCCGTCGGATTGGCTCCGGGCCAGCCACCTTCCACATAATCCACGCCTAGGCGGTCCAAGGCTTCAGCTATAACGCGCTTGTCCTCAACCGAGAAATCGACGCCGGATGTCTGTGCACCGTCCCGCAGGGTGGTATCGAATACGTAGAGACGCTCTTTAGCCAATATCCTACCCTCCACGCCGCCAGGTTGTACCCTGTGCGCCGTCTTCCAATACAATACCCTGTGCAGCCAATTCCTCGCGAATGAGATCGGAAGTCGCGAAATCCTTATCCGTACGCGCCCGACGCCGCTGTTCGATCAATTCTTCGATCGCCTCCGTAGAGAGATCGTCATTTCTAGCCTGCCCTTGAAACCAGACTTCTGGTAAGGCCTGCAGAAGGCCCATGATCTGGCCCACAGCCTTTAACGATGACGCCGCCGCCCCATCACCCGCCATAGCCTGGTCTGCTAGGCGGTGCATCGCAGCGATTGCCCTTGGCGTGTTCATATCGTCCAACAAAGCCTCCTCCACATCCTCGGGCAACTCGGGACCAGACTGTGCTTCTCCGGCAGCGCGATACCAACGGTCTAGAATACGGCGAGATTCAACCACCAGTTCCTTGGTAAAGTCCAAAGGTTGACGATAATGCGCCGACAACAGGGTCAAACGCAGGGCTTCACCCGGAAATTCATCTAATAACTCATGCACGGTCAGAAAGTTGCCAAGAGATTTTGACATTTTCTCTCCACCGACGGTGACGTGGCCGTTATGCATCCAATAATTCGCTAGGGTAGCTCCGTCATGGGCGCAGGCGCTCTGAGCTAGTTCATTCTGATGGTGGGGAAAGACCAGATCGATACCGCCGCCATGGATGTCAAACGTCTCTCCCAAAAGAGCTTCTGACATTACCGAGCATTCCAGATGCCAGCCCGGTCGTCCCCTACCCCACGGGCTGCCCCAACCGGGCTGATCCCCAGCGGACGGCTTCCATAGAACGAAATCCGTCGGATTACGTTTATAAGGCGCAACGTCCACCCGGGCGCCGGCAATCAGCTCGTTCTGACTGCGGCGAGAGAAGACGCCGTAGTCTTCCATCGAACTTGTGTCAAACAACACATGCCCATCGGCAGCGTAAGCATGACCTTTAGCAATCAAGGCCTCAGTCATGTCCACCATGCTCGGTACATAATCGGTGGCACGGGGTTCGTGATCGGGCGTTAAGGCGTTGAGGGCCGCCATGTCCTCGTGAAAGACCTGGGTGGTTTTAAGGGTCACCTCGGCAATGGTCTGGCCCCCTTCATGGGCCCGGTCAATAATTTTGTCATCAATATCGGTAATATTGCGTACGTAGATGACGGTGCCGTAGAGGCGCCGTAATAGACGCACGAAACTGTCGAACACGACCACGGGTCGGGCATTTCCAATGTGAGCTAGGTCATAAACCGTAGGGCCACAGACATAAATGCGAACCTCATCCGGCCGCATAGGCACGAAATCTTCCTTGTTGCGGGTCGCTGTGTTCTGAATTTGTATGGTTTTGGGTGCGGTCGGCATCGGGATAGCTCCCGTCATATTACGAATGCTGATGTCAGAATGCGCCAAAAAATATTGGTCGCGGCGCCTCTAACTTTGCCTAGGCGCAAAAGGGAGGTGTGCAGGCAATACCTGGACGACCTCCGCCGGTACAACAGACCGGCAAGGCGGTAATTCGGTAGTATTGCTTCAAATGCTGCATTGCGAGCAAGTGTCCCTTAATTGTCGCCCCGAAAACGACGGCGTCCTTATAAACCCCGTCATGGCCAAAAGTCCAGCGTTCCTAATTCATATTTGCTGGTGATGGCGGACAGCATGCGAGATAATGAGCACAGAAACACACGAATTCATTAGAGGAACAGAAGATGGGCCTTACGGATAAATGTGCCGTCACCGGAATTGGCGAGACGGAATATTCCAAGAATTCCGGAAAGTCGGTAGTAGCTTTGCAAATGGAGGCATCCCTGAAGGCAATCGCCGACGCGGGGCTAAAGCCGAATGATATTGATGGGGTTATTCCCTACGGCAATTTGCAAGTCGTCGCCGAGGATTTCATCACCAACTTGGGCATTCAGGATTTGCGTTATTCCGCCGTAACGCCCCTCGGCGGAGCCAGCGCCGTGGCCGCTATCCAAGCCGCCGTTTCGGCAATAGCCTCGGGCGTTGCCAATAATGTGCTTATTCCAATTGGCCGAAACGGTTCCTCAGGGGAACGTATCGGCGCTCGTATGCAATCCATGCCGCAATTTCGGGTTCTAGGGGAATTCGAGATGCCGTCTGGCAATATAGCGCCTCCGCAGTTGTATGCTCATATGGCACGCCGCCATATGGAACTATATGGCACAAGGTCGGAGCAACTGGCGGAAATCGCCGTCACCGTCCGCTCCCACGCCCTTTTGAATGACAACGCGGTCATGAAAAAACCCATGACCATCGAGGATCATCAGAATTCACGCATGATCTCGGACCCCTTGCGCCTTTTTGATTGCTGTTTAGAAAGCGACGGAGGCGCAGCGGTAGTGATCTCCGCTTCGGACCGGGCCAAAGACATGGCACAAAAACCCATCTACATCATGGGTGTGGCTGAAGGGCATCCCGACTCCCCTTCCATCATCACGCAACGCCCTGATATGACAACCCTAGGTACTGCCAAGGCGGCGCCACGTGCCTTTGGTATGGCGGGAATAGGACCAAAGGATATCGATGTTGCAGAAGTCTATGATTGCTTTACCTACATCGTGATGTGCCAGCTGGAGGACCTGGGCTTCTGCAAAAAGGGCGAAGGTGGCGACTTTGTCTCCGACGGCCGAATTGCCCTTGGCGGCGAATTGCCCATCAATACCCACGGCGGCCTGCTATCCCAGTCTCATATCGTTGGCATGAACCATGTCTGCGAACTGGTAAAACAACTTCGCGGCGCGGGTGGCAAGGCCCAAGTTGCAAATGCCGAGATCGGGTTGGTCACAGGCTATGGTGATATGGGTGACGGTTCCGTCGCCATCATGCGTAATTGAGTGGTGGGAGATTTATCATGAGCGAAGTACCCAACGAAAAACCCCTGCCGCTCTTAGACAGAGACTCCAAACCGTTCTGGGATAGCCTGCAAGAGCAAAATATGCGCCTACAGCGCTGCGCAGAATGCGGCAAAATTCGTCACTATCCGCGACCAGTGTGCGATAGCTGCTATTCCATGGAGGTGGATTGGGTGCGCGCCAGCGGCAAAGGTAAGGTGCATAGCTGGACCGTCTCCCATCATGCGTTCCACCCCGGTTTCATTCCGGATTTACCAATGACCCTGGTTACCGTGGATCTGGAGGAGGGCGTACGCATGTGCGCGCAAATGCGGGATTTTGATCCGGACGAACTGCGCGTACATATGCCGGTAGTGCTCGGATATGAAGCCTTGTCCAAGGAAGTGACGCTGCCCGTATTCCATCCCGCCTAGGCTCGGATGTTGACGGCCGAAGAGACAAAGGTAGCGGTTATTTCTGGTGCCGCTCGCGGTATTGGTTTCGCCACGAGCCAGCGATTTCTTGAGGAAGGCTGGCGACTGGGATTATTGGATATCGACCGTGAAGCACTAGAACATTCGACCGCTAATCTCGCAAACGT
>CAXGCE010000212.1:0-4709 GCA_964007795.1 uncultured Alphaproteobacteria bacterium
GTCCATGGAACAAATTTTCTAAACCGGCCCAGGATGAAACGATGGCGCCGCTTCAGGTATTGACCATGGTCGAGCTTTCAAAATATTTGACGTTGGACGAAGTGTCATTTCGCCGGCTATTCGCGGGCACGCCTGTGAGGCGCTTGGGGCGAGACCGTTTCATACGTAATGTTTTAATCGCTGCCGGCAACAGTCGTAACCGATCCTTGTCCGAATTTGTGGAGCCATTGTTACGCGACCCATCGCCTTTGGTTCGTGCCATGGCGATCTGGGCCTTGGGAGAGTTACGAGGTACCCAAGCCATGACCGCCATTGCACCGGATTTACTGAATCAAGAGACCGACGCAGATGTTCGGGCGGAATGGGCACTGGTTATCGCGGCTTGAGTTCCATTTGTTGGAGCCGCGCCTGGGCTATGACATCGCCGGGGAAGGGGACGTTTTGCGCGGCAGAGTCGTGGCAAGCGCTTCCGTGCGCCGTGCGGACATGTTCCCTGCTTTCAATAGGGCCAATACGGCGCAATGTCGGGCCAGCGCACCGCTGTTGAAAGCTGCCGCCCAGGCAACAGCGGCCTCAAAGGCTTGCCAAGGTTCCAAGTAGCTCAAGATAATGCAACTACGGTACTGTAGCTTGTGATTGATGCTCAATTCTGCACCGCTACTAACTATGGGCCAGGAGAAGGTAAGCCGACAGAATGTATTGTTTCCGCCTGCTCATGATCATACCTTCCGCGTGGACCGCGTTCGCGGTAAGGGGGTGATGTGTCTAGTAAACATATTTTCTGTTTTGGCATGGGGTTCAGTGCCCGTACCCTTGCCAATCGTCTCTCTGAGCAGGGATGGATAGTGTCAGGAACCAGCCGCGACGGTGGTGGCGGTACCATGACTTTTGATACAAGCCGGCCATTGCCGGATCCAGTGTGCACTCTGTCCAGCACCACTCATATCTTGCTATCTATTCCACCGGATGAGGACGGCGACCCAGTGTTCGACCACCATGGGGGTGACTTAGGTAGTTTGTCGAAACTGAAATGGCTGGGGTACCTCTCTACCACCGGTGTCTATGGCGATCGCGACGGTGGTTGGGTTGATGAGACGACGCCCGTGGCACCTGCGCACCGCCGTGGTGAACGGCGCGTCTTGGCGGAGCGAAACTGGTTAGACTGGGCAAAGGAAAACAATTTGCCCATGCATATTTTCCGATTGGCCGGTATCTACGGCCCTGGCCGCAATGCCCTGGAGAATGTTCGTCGTGGCACGGCGCGGCGAATTGTGAAGCCTGGGCATGTTTTTTCCCGAATCCACGTCGATGACATCGCCACCGTTATCGAGGCCTCTATAAATCGCCCCAATCCCGGCGCGATATACAATGTCTGTGATGATGAAGCGGCCCCGCCACAAGATGTTGTAGCCTTCGCAGCAGAACTGCTAGACGTGGAACCGCCACAGGAAATTCCAATAGAGCAAGCCGAACTGAGCCCAATGGCGGCCAGCTTCTACCTTGATAACAAACGTGTCCGAAATGACCGTATTAAGCGCGAATTGGCTGTCCGGTTGCGTTATCCTGACTACCGCGCTGGCTTGCGAGCTCTCTTGAAGGGCTAGTTTGCGCCGGTACATTGGGTGATACTACAGTTATTGTTACTGTATGGGTCGCCAGTTTTAATCTATCGCATCCGCACCATTTTTCATGGTGGCCGAATTCAAATGCGGCCATGGCCACGTTTGTTGCTGTTTTCGTACCTGTATTGGATTTTCGCCTTTTGCAGATAACTTGGATTACCAAACCAGTCAGATCCATTGGCAACTAAGTCCAAATTCATAGGTGAATTGATGGCCAATTGCAGGATCGTCCGTTAGACTTTGCTGCAGGAACCAGCGGGGAGAGTGCGACGATGTTCAGTAAGGATCGCTTTATTGATGACTGCAAGGCTGCGGTTGACGGTGGGCAAAAAGCTATCCGCGAATTGGTGCTGGAGGCCGTTGCGGATCCGGCGGGTATCGTTGCCGAGTTGGGGGAACCCAACACCGCCGGCGTTTATCCCTTGTATCAGGCGCCTGATCTGACTGTGATCAATTTTGTCTGGGCCCCCTATATGACTTTGTTGCCCCACAACCACAATATGCTCGCTGTGATCGGCATTTATGGTGGCCGGGAGGACAATGTGTTCTGGCGCCGGTTGAAGGATCCTGACGGACCGGCAATCGAGGCGGCAGGGGCCGAGTCCATGGGCGTGGGACAGGCGGCAACATTAGGCCCGGATATTATCCATTCAGTGGCTAATCCTATACGCAAGCTGACGCCCGCTTTGCACGTCTACGGCGGCGATTTTTTTAATCCGCCCATCCCCCGAAGCCAATGGAACCACGAGACGCTGGAAGAAGAGCCCTGGGACATGAACAACACCCACAGAGTTTTTCGCCAGGCCGATACGCGTTTTAAGGCCGGACTGGCGGTGGGGGCGGAGGACGAATAGGTCGTGCGAATTTGCGGTTGCTTCGCCACTTAGGATAAGTTGCAGCCCCCTTATGTTATAGGCCTTGCTCTGGAGTGTCAGCCGTGATTGCCAGATTTTTCGACTGGCTGGAAGGATTTACCGATCCACTGCCGTCCCAGCAGCCGGAGATGCCGCCGGCATCCCTAATCCCCTTCATGGTGCATTACGCTAAGCCGTTTTGGCGCCTGCTTTTGACTTCCGCCATGTTCGCAGCAGTGATCGCCGTTCTTGAGGTTAGCCTTTTTGCTTTCTTGGGCCGTCTGGTGGATTGGCTGGCCGCGTCGGACAGAATGACGTTCTGGGCTGATCACAAGGAAACGTTGTTTATCATGGGAGCCGTTTTGTTGGTGATGCTGCCCACCCTGAAGTTCTTATATGAATCGATTTCACACCAGGGCTTGTTGGGCAATTTCGCCATGCGGACGCGCTGGCAGGCGCACCGCTATCTCTTGCGGCAAAGTATGGAGTTCTACCAGAACGATTTCGCCGGCCGGGTCGCCGCGAAGATGATGCAGACGGCCTTGGCAGTGCGCGACATTGTCATGAAATTGACCGAGGTCCTGCTGTACGTAGCGGTCTACTTTACCGCCGCGGTTGTTCTGTTCGCCAGCACTGATCTACGTCTAGCGGCGCCCATGATCGTCTGGTTGGCCGGCTATATTATCGCCATGCGTTATTTTGTTCCGCGCCTGCGGGATTGGTCCAAGGCCCAGGCCGAAGCGCGTTCCATCGTAACCGGTCGGGTGGTGGACAGTTATAGCAATATAGGTACGGTTAAGATGTTTGCCCATGCGGCTTATGAGGATGAATATGCGCGCGAGGGGATGCAAGGTTTTCTGGAGCCAATTTACGCTCAGATGCGCCTGTCGACAATGTTGACCGTGACTTTGAACATCATGAATGCTTGCCTGATATTTTCCGTCGCGGGCATATCTATTTGGCTGTGGCATCTCGACACCGTGGGCGCCGGCGCCATTGCCCTTGCGACGGGGCTGGTGCTGCGGCTGCAGGGCATGTCGCAGTGGATCATGTGGGAAGTTTCAACCGTATTTGAGAACATCGGCGTAGTAATGGACGGAGTGGAGACCATTGCCCGTGATCGCGCTATTGAGGACACGCCGGGAGCTACAGAACTAGCCGCAGTTAAGGGAGGCGTTCGCTACGATAGCATCAGCTTCAACTACGGCAAGGAGAGGGAGGACGTGGACGAAGGCGTGATCGCTGGTTTGGATCTAGAAATCCAGCCAGGCGAGAAAATCGGTATCGTGGGGCGCTCCGGCGCCGGAAAATCGACCTTGGTTAGCCTTCTGTTAAGATTCTATGACCTAGAAGATGGACGTATTTTGATCGACGGCAGGGACATCGCGACGGTAACCCAGGATAGTCTGCGGGCCCAGATTGCTATGGTCACCCAAGATACGTCACTGCTGCACCGGTCCGTGTTCGAGAACATCCGTTATTCAAAGCCCGGCGCTACCGAGGATCAGGTTATAGCAGCCGCCCGGGCGGCTAAGGCGGATGATTTTATTGCAGAGCTGGAAGATGGCGAGGGCCGGCGCGGTCTGGAGGCTCATGTTGGTGAACGAGGCGTCAAGCTATCCGGCGGCCAGCGCCAGCGTATCGCGATTGCCCGAGTCTTACTCAAAGACGCGCCAATATTGATTTTGGACGAGGCCACATCTGCTCTGGATTCAGAGGTGGAAGCGGCAATACAGGAAAGCTTCCAGTCGCTGATGGCTGGTAAGACGGTGGTAGCTATCGCCCACCGCCTGTCCACCATCGCAGCTATGGACCGCCTGATCGTCATGGATCAGGGCAGGATTGTGGAAGAGGGGACGCATGAAACACTTCTCCGGAGGGGCGGCCTCTACGCTGACTTCTGGTCTCGTCAGTCCGGCGGCTTCTTGGCTAAGGACGCAGCGTAGTAAACTGGCAGGCCATTGCGATTAAATCGTTAAATGGAATAGTTGGACTTTCCACCTTTACATTTTTCCAAATGATAACCTGGATGGCTGAGCAGCCGGATGACCGTTATGCGCGCTCTGAAGGTTTTTCGATCGCCTATTTGCGGTAGGGCAAGGGCGTACATGTTGTAAATTTTGCCGCGGCTCTACTGAGTAATATCGAGTTTATGTGGAAGTTGGCGCGATTCCGCACGACTGAACCCAAAATTTTTGCCAGCAGCAATCGCCTAGCCTTGCACGCCTTCAAT
>CAXGCE010000213.1:0-4701 GCA_964007795.1 uncultured Alphaproteobacteria bacterium
CTGCCTCAGTATCCATTTTCCTAGATTGGCATCGTAACGATAATCGCTAAACTTGTTGCCCCAGGCGTTAAATTCAAATACTGCGCCAGCAAGGCCGCCATCATTGTCAATCAGAAAATTAGGTGCGATGTCTCGGGCCCAGGAATCGTCCAATTCGGCCTCTACGATCGTAACCAGGTTGCCCAGTTGCAGGCGAGCAACCGGTACCAAATGGGGCGGCACCAACATCGACACGGGTTCGTAATGCATGATAGCTCTGGCCAACGCGGCTGTGGCCAAACACGCATGATCTATGCTTTCACCCCAGGCGCTCAAACGGCACGGCCAAGCCATCCAACACCGTTCGTGGGGGCCCCAATCCGGCGGCATGTAGAATCCATCTTCTGCCGGTGTATTCATGCTGCCATCGTTCCTAAATAATTTCTCGCGTTCGCCTAAGAATAGGTATTCCCAGTCCTGGAAGCGAGGTGCAAACTTCTACTAATGTGGAATTTTTCAGGAAAGAAAGGCTTAGTGAAATGACGGGAAAAATTGACGCTCGCCTGACGGCGTTGAATATAGAATTGCCCGATGCTCCGGCGCCGGCGGCAAACTACGTACCATTTGTACTGTCGGGGAATTTGGTCTTCGTGTCCGGCCAGGTTCCATGGGTTGGTGGTGAACGTAACTTTGTTGGCAAGGTGGGAATAGATTACACGGTTGAGGAAGGCCAGGACGCTGCGCGCACCGTGGCATTGAACATCATCGCCCAAGTCAAGGCGGCTTGCGATGGTGATCTAGATCGCGTGGTCCGGTGTATCAAATTAGGTGGATTTGTGAATTGTCCTGACAATTTTCACCAGCAACCGCAAGTCATCAATGGCGCCTCTAATCTAATGGTCGATGTCTTTGGTGATGCAGGTCGGCATTCGCGGTTCGCCGTCGGCGCGCCCGCCTTGCCCTTCAATGTGGCCGTGGAAATCGATGCTGTATTCGAGGTTCGATGAGCGGACCCTTTCAATTTCTATTTGGCCGGCCCTTCGCCCATAGGGGTCTACACGATGAGCATCGTCCGGAAAATTCGATGGCCGCTTTTGAAGCGGCAGTTCGGGCGGGTTATCCTATTGAACTTGACGTGCGTGTCTCGGCAGATGGCCAGGCCATTGTTTTTCATGACGCAAAATTGAGGCGTATGACAGATGCCAATGGCTTGGTGGTGGAAGCGAATGCTGAGGCGCTCAAAAAATTCTGCCTGGGTGGCAGTCAGGAAGGTATCCCCGGCCTGTCTGAGGTTCTAGACATGATCTCCGGCCGCGTTCCAGTTATCGTCGAAATTAAGACCTGCTTAGGTCAGGTCGGATTGGTGGAGGAGGCTGCTTTACCCATATTGCGCCGGTACGACGGGCCCTTTGCTGTGACTGCGTTTGACGCACGTACCCTGACTTGGTTTCGTAAGCGTCAGCCGGAATGGCCACGGGGACATAATGTGGGGAGCCATTATTTGGCGCCGTACAAGCCCTGGTGGCGACGGTTGGCATGGGAGTTTTTGTACGACGTAGACGATGCGCAGCCGGATTTTGTGGTTTACGATAGACGTGACCTGCCTCATTGGGCGACGACACGGGTACGGACCTCGGGAATGCCAGTGCTATCATATACTGTTTGGGATATTGGCGAGATGCTTCGTCTTGCCCCTCATGCCGATAACGTTATCTTTGAAGGTTTTCTGCCCTGATATGACGGCTGGCACGGAAAATGGAGGGCAGGCAGACGTCGTTGCCCGCATAGTACAATCTATAGGTGACATTCCCAGGGAACATTGGGATGCTTGTGCGGGGAACGTTGATCCTTTTTTGAGCCATGCATTTTTGAAGGCTTTAGAAGACAGCGAATGCGTCCATGCCCGCACTGGCTGGGGGCCGGTACATTTACTGCTGGACGATACTAATGGTGGGCCGCCTGCTGGCTGTGTGCCGCTTTACGTCAAAAGCCACAGCCGTGGGGAGTTTGTGTTCGACTATGGATGGGCCGATGCTTATGAACGGGCGGGTGGACGATACTACCCGAAATTGTTATCCGCAATTCCCTTCACCCCGGCAACGGGGCCACGCCTGCTGGTCCGTGAAGGCTTGGATAAAATCACCGTACGACGGCAGTTGGCAGCCGGGTTGATCGGCGCCGCAAACCATCTCAACATTGCAACCGTCAGTGTCAATTTCCTGCCCGAGGAAGAATGGGACGTTTTGGAAGATGCCGACTATCTGAAACGGGCCGACCAGCAATTTCATTGGTACAACCAGGATTACAGCAGTTTTGACAATTTTTTGGATGATCTGTCATCCCGCAAGCGCAAGAATATCCGCAAGGAACGGCGCGGTGCCTTGGAAAACGGTATCGAGATAGAGTGGCTGGTAGGCTCCGACATTCGTGAGGAACACTGGGACGCATTTTTTAATTTCTACGTGGATACCGGCAGCCGAAAATGGGGACAGCCCTACTTAAATCGCGAGTTTTTTAGCTTGATCACTGAAAGCATGGCGGATCGTGTTTTGTTGATTATGTGCAGCCGACAGGGAAGGCATATCGCCGGAGCTTTAAACCTCATTGGCAGCGACGCTCTTTTCGGACGCTATTGGGGCTGTATCGAGGATCATCCCTTTTTACATTTTGAGGTTTGTTATTATCAGGCTATCGATTTTGCCATCCAACAGGGTCTGGGCCGGGTCGAGGCCGGCGCCCAAGGACCACATAAAATTGCGCGAGGTTATCGGCCAACCCGCACTCACAGCGCACATTACATTCGCGATACTGGCTTTCGTCAGGCGGTGGCGGATTACCTGAAACACGAGCGTGTTGAGGTAGGTAATGACATCGAATACCTGTCCGACCGTGGTCCTTTTCGCAAGGGGGAACGGCCCTCCCTGGCCTAATAGTGTAATCTTTGACGGCAGCTGCGACAGTTGCGGCCGTCTGTGACGCCGGTCAAGGTAGTGACGGCATCGCAACCCGGACAGCGCAGATGGATCAGCGCCGCTTGTAACGGCATCAGCGCGAAGACCGCAACCGCGGAGAGATAAAGGCTGCTGGCTGCGAGAACTGCTGCGGCGACAATAGAAGCCAGTACCCAACGTCTAAAATGGCCCCTGCGATAGGCAAACTCTGTTATGAGGGGCCATTCGGCCCGGCGCGGCGTATTCATGCACTTAGCCGAATGAGGTTGGCTTTTTTGCCATAGTGGTTCGTTCCTGAACACGATCCAACAGAATGGTCAGCACGAAGGGCGCTATTATCCACACCTAGAAAATGGCAACAACGTACCGCTCCTGTGCACCGTCGCAGCCTCGTCCTTAGTTAGGAGAAAGCGCCGATTATAGAAATATCTTGTCTAAAATAAAATAGATCTAGTCTCTGGCAATCCTTCTCCAAATGAGTAATATTTTTGTGCAAAATCGGAGAAATATTCACTATGTGGCCAAATCTGATTGCATCTTCTGCAGAATAATTGCCGGGGAGATCCCATTATTTAAATTGTACGAGGACGAGCGTAGTTACGGCATGATGGACATTAACCCTTTTCAGGATGGACATTGCCTGGTGTTGACCAAGACCCATTGCGTCAAATTTCTCGATGCCAATACCGCTAATTAGGCCGCTATTTTACCCGCGGCACAGAGGATGCCCGTGCCGTAAACGATGGCGCCAAGTTGAACTGGGAGAGCAAGCCTGGCGACATGGGGCAAATCGAAGAGGTCTACAATAAAATTCTGGTAGCTATGCCTTAAACGATCCCGAGCTCCCGTAGTTCGTCAATTCTGGCCTGGTCGTAGCCAAGTTTGGCCAGCACTTCCGATGTGTGCTCGCTCAGTTCTGGCGTGGGTTTGCGAATTTCTGCCGGTTGCGGCGTGCGCTCCAGATGCACCGGCTGGCCAACTACTTTAATTGTGCCTTTCGCTTCATGATGCATGGGCGTGGCGATGCCAAGGTGCTTGACCTGCGGTTCGGCGAAAGTCTGATCAATACTGTTAATGGGACCACAAGGCACGCCCGCCTCGCTGAGGGATTCGATCCAGTCCTGGCTGGTGCGTTTGGCCATAATCGTGCCAATTACTTCATTCAAGCCAGCACGGTTCTTCGAACGCAGGGCCGCAGTCCGGAAATCTGGATGCGCTGCCAGATCCTGAGCATCTGCCACTTCTAAGAAACGGGTCCACAGCCGGCTTGATGAAGCTGCGATGTTTACAGCACCATCGGCAGTTTTGAATGCGCCCATGGGAATATTCGTGGGGTGGTCGTTGCCAGCCTGACCGGGCACATCCTCGTCAATCAACCAACGGGCCGCCTGAAAGTCCAGCATAGAGATCTGCGCCTCTAGCAACGAGGTATGGACCCATTGCCCTTCGCCTGATTGATTGCGCTCGATCAGAGCCAGTAAGATGCCTTGGGCTAAATACATACCTGCGGTCAAGTCGGCGATTGGAATTCCGACCCGAACCGGACCCTGCCCCGGTAAGCCAGTGATCGACATGAGTCCGCCCATACCCTGGGCAATTTGATCCACACCGGCGCGTTTCGAGATCGGCCCGCTTTGTCCGAACCCGGAAATGGAGCCATAGATGACACGCGAATTAACCTTTCGCACGCTTTCATAGTCAACGCCCAGACGATGTTTTACCTCCGCCCGAAAGTTTTCCACGACCACGTCAGCATTCTTAGCCAGGACCA
>CAXGCE010000214.1:0-4686 GCA_964007795.1 uncultured Alphaproteobacteria bacterium
CACATCTCGTCGGTGAGCCTGCCCAAAGGCGTGGCCTCAACCATCACCGACCGTGACTTCACCATCGTGACAGTTGCCGCGCCGACTATTCATGTCGAACCTGTCGATGAAGAGGATATAGAAGGCGAAGAAGGCGAAGAAGGCGAAGTGATGGAAGGCGCTGAGATAGACGAAGCCGCGGCTGAAAGTCCGACAGAGGAGGACGGTGAGGAGTAATCCCGCCGCTGGATCAAGCCAAGCCTTGGAGAGAGCGCCATGCTGTTATTGGTAGGTTTGGGCAATCCCGGTAACAAATATGCCCACAACCGGCACAATATTGGCTTCATGGCGGTGGATGAAATCACCCGCCGCCATGGCTTTGGCCCGAAACGCAAACGCTTTCACGGTCTTGTCAGCGAAGGTATGTTGGCGGAAAAAAAAACTCTAGTCTTGAAACCCCAGACCTTCATGAACGAATCCGGCCGCAGCGTCAGCGAAGCATCCCGTTTCTATAAGCTGACGCGGGATCAAATCGTGGTGATCCACGACGAACTGGATCTGGCACCCGGCAAATTGCGTGTGAAGAAGGGCGGAGGACTGGCCGGCCACAATGGACTGCGCAGTTTGGCTGCGCACATCGGTGCGGGCTTCCGGCGCATTCGCCTTGGCGTCGGGCATCCCGGCAAAGAAGAGGTTTTAAGCCACGTGTTGCGGGACTTCGCCAAGGCTGACGACGAATGGTTGGTTCCGTTATTGAACGCTATGGCAGAGGCGGCGCCACTTTTGGTCCACAATGATGATGCTGCCTTTGCTTCCAAGGTCGCATTGATCCTAAAACCGCCACTTCACAAATCACAGCCGGAAAACATGCCTGAGAATGGCGATCGATCCACTGACTAACCCTTGTCTAGCTCGCGGTCCTAGGTGCGTGCGATCCATATGGTAATAATCTCTCGGATGGGCGTGTGGAAGTCCGGCAACCAAAGCCACCTGTAAAAACACTATAGCGACATTCCAGACTGCAGGCGGGTCACCCAGCATGGTCAAAACGATCTTGAAAAAAACCGATTGCATTGTGCATATCAACAATGCGGTCCCAACGTCACGCCAAATAACGTCAGCGCAGCCGTCTCGCCTTTGTTTCGACTCGTTTTCGCTCTAACCAAATCGGCTATAGGGGACTGGACAAATCGAGGCTCGGGCGGTATGCCCCGCCCTCCTCGTTAAATTCGGGCCGGCACGCCCTAGTGGAGCAGAGCATGGGTTTCAAATGCGGCATCGTCGGCCTGCCCAACGTGGGCAAATCGACATTGTTCAATGCCTTAACCAAAAACGCCATGGCGGCTGCCGAGAATTATCCATTTTGTACCATCGAACCCAACATAGGGCAGGTGCCAGTGCCTGACCCGCGCCTGCAGCGAATCGCCAACATTGTAAAACCCAAGAAAATTGTCCCTACCTTGCTGGCCTTCGTGGATATCGCCGGTTTGGTACGTGGTGCCTCCAAGGGGGAGGGTCTGGGCAACCGGTTTCTGGGCGCCATTCGCGAGGTGGACGCTATTCTCCACGTTCTGCGTTGTTTCGAAGATGACAACGTTACCCATGTGGATGGTAAGATCGATCCTGCGGACGATGCGGCGACCGTGAACACGGAATTGATGCTGGCGGATTTAGAGAGCCTGGAAAAACAAGTTCAGGGCGCCATCAAACGGCAGCGCGGTGGGGACACGGAAGCGACGGCGCAACTGAAACTAATGGAACGCGTAATTGCCACATTGCAGGAGGGTCGCCCAGCGCGCGATGTTGAGATTTCCGCAGAAGAAGAAGGGCCTATGCGCCAGTTGCAATTACTGACTAGCAAACCGGTGCTTTACGTTTGCAATTTAGATGAGGCCACGGCTGGTAAGGGCAACGAGTTCAGTCGGGCAGCCGAGAATTTTGCAGCGGAAGAGAAGGCTGGTGTTGTGGTCATTTCAGCAAACATTGAGGCGGAACTAGCGCAACTGGAAGACGGCGAAGAAAAGAGAGCATTCCTCCAGGACCTGGGACTGGCAGAGGCCGGTCTGGATCGTGTTATCCGGGCTGGATACGACCTGTTGGGACTATTGACCTTTTTTACTGCCAACCCTAATGAGGCTCGCGCCTGGACCGTCCCCAATGGCACCCTGGCCCCTGCCGCCGCCGGCGTCATCCACGGGGATTTCGAACGCGGCTTCATCCGTGCCGAAACCATCGCCTATGAAGATTACCTCTCGTGCAACGGCGAACAGGGTGCCAAGGATGCTGGCCGCATGCGGTCCGAGGGCCGAGACTACTTGGTCAACGATGCCGACGTCTTGTTGTTCCGCTTCAATGTCTAATCAAATGCCTCTAGATCATAGGACTGCCTTTAGAGTAACGAGAGTTGCCCGTCTGCCTCCAAAGGCACCCGAAACTGGCCACAATCAAGGGTGTTTTCCTCCCGCCCCCGTCGCAAATGCAGCCGTTGGCAGGCTAGATTAAACCGCTGGGCGATCAATTCGGCATAGGGCCCCTCACCAACCATACGGCGGTGAAATCTGCTGTCATATTCCTTGCCGCTCCGAGCTTCGCGGATATGACGCATGATGCGTTCCGCCCGGTCGGGATAATGTTCCGCCAACCATTCCCGCCACAGAGCCTTGATCTCTAGTGGCAGGCGCAACAGAATATATTCGGCTCCAATGGCTCCGCAGCCCGCAGCCCGGCCTAAAATTACCTCAATCTCCATATCAGTGAGAGCCGGGATGATGGGTGCTACCATTACGACCGTAGGAATGGTGGCCTTCACCAGGGCATTAACAGCTGCCAGACGTCTCCCAGGCGTTGCCGCGCGGGGCTCCATAAGGCGGGCCAACTTTCGATCTAGGGTAGTGACTGAAAGGGCCACCTTAACCAAGCCACGCTCCGCCATAGCCGACAATATATCCATATCTCGGCAGACCAGATTAGATTTTGTTACGATGGAGACCGGGTGATTAAACCTATCCAGGACCTTCAACAGCTCTCGGGTTACGGCCAGACGGCGTTCCACGGGCTGATATGGGTCAGTATTGGTGCCCATGGCCATGACCCGGCATTTGTAGCCGGGCCGCCGCAACTCCCGTTCCAGCACCGCAGGCGCGTCGGGCTTGAAAAACAACCTGCTTTCAAAATCCAGCCCCGGCGAAAGCCCCAGCCAGGCATGGGTCGGCCGGGCGAAACAATAAATGCAACCATGTTCGCAGCCGCGATAGGGATTGATCGAGCGGTCAAAGTCTATATCGGGAGATTCATTGAAGCTGATGACCGTCCGGCTGCAGTCCTTGGTTAGCGTGGTTGTCAGCCTGGGCGGTGCGGCATCCAGGCTGCCCCAGCCATCGTCGATCCATTCCGCTTTGTGCGCTTCGTGACGGCTGGATTGGTTACTGACGGCGCCTTGACCCCGCCGGCCCACGGGATGCATGCGGCTGGTTGTATCGGTGGCGATCCTGTCTATCATGATCAGCGCACTCTACGATTACGAAGACCAGAGTCAAGAACAAAACAGAAACATTTACTGGAGTAGTTTTTCCGCTATAAGTACCGCCATGTTATCCATCGTCATACCCACGTTAAATGCCGCGAAGTCGCTGCCCACAACAATTAGTGCCCTGGAATCGGGCCGGGACAGCGGCCTGGTCGGCGAAATTCTGATCAGCGACGGCGGGTCCCAGGATGACACCGCCAATCTTGCCCGGGGCATGAATATTGATGTGGTCATCGGACCGCCCGGACGGGGTGGGCAGCTGCAACGGGGTGCCTTGGAAGCGAAGGGTGAATGGTTTCTGTTTCTCCACAGCGACACTTTTTTGGAAGCGGAATGGTTGTTCGCGGTGGAGGAATTCATTACCCAACAGAGCAATGGCAAGCGCGCGGCTGCTTTCCGCTTCGCACTGGATGATGAACACCCCAAAGCCCGACGCCTGGAAAATGCCGTAGCCTGGCGATGCGCCAGATTTGGTTTGCCGTACGGTGACCAGGGACTGCTGCTATCACGGCGGTTCTATGGTCAAGTCGGCGGATATCGGGATCTGCCGCTAATGGAAGACGTAGATCTGGTCCGCCGTATCGGACGCAGTCGTTTGCACATGTTGCCTGCTGCAGCCCGAACCTCCGCTGCGCGTTACCAATTGGAAGGCTATTGGCGCCGCCCAGCGCGCAATTTGCTCTGCCTTGGGCTCTATTACCTTGGCCTGCCACCTAGGCAAATTGCGAAGGTCTATGAATGAAAGCAGGACGACTGATCTTATTTGTCAAGGCCCCACGCCTGGGAACAGTGAAGACTCGTTTAGGCGCGGAGATCGGACATTTGTCTGCCTGGCGGTTTTACAACGACATGCTGCAGCAACTGTGGGTGCGGCTCGGTCATGATCCTCGCTGGCAAACCTACCTCGCCGTCAGCCCAGACAGACACTGCGCCCGTTGGCCGGTTCACCTGAAACGGTGGGGACAAGGCCGTGGCGGGCTGGGAATACGCATGGCCCGGGCCATGCAACGCCTTGAGGGTCCCGTTGTGTTGGTAGGGGGCGATGTACCCGACCTTGACAGTTATCACATTGCCCAGGCGATGCGGTCCCTACGACAGGCAGATGTTGTCTTTGGCCCGGCCAACGACGGTGGCTTCTGGTTAGTCGGGTTACGCCGGACGCAATGGGCCGGCCGCTTATT
>CAXGCE010000215.1:0-4615 GCA_964007795.1 uncultured Alphaproteobacteria bacterium
TCATTCACGACCGACTTGCAGCAGCCGGTGGCGAACGCCGACGCTGTTTTTATTGCCGTCGGCACTCCTTCGCGTCGGGGTGATGGGCACGCCGATCTTACGTATGTATTTAATGCCGCTCGTGAAGTGGCCGACGCCTTGGATGGCTATACGGTGATCGTTACTAAATCCACCGTCCCAGTGGGAACCGGCACTGAAGTGTTCAAGGTTGTCAGGGAAACAAGCCCAGGTGCGGACTTTGACGTCGCCTCAAATCCGGAATTTTTGCGCGAGGGAGCCGCCATCACCGATTTCATGCGACCCGACAGAGTAATTGTAGGGACGGACAGCGAACGGGCCAAGGAGGTCATGGGTGAGTTATATCGTTCACTTTTCCTGAATGAGACACCAGTGATGTTCACGACACGGCAAACGGCAGAATTGATCAAATATGCCGCTAACGCTTTCCTTGCCACAAAAGTCACCTTCATCAACGAAATTGCTAACCTGTGCGAGCAGGTCGATGCAAACGTTCAGGACGTCGCGCGCGGCATAGGTTTAGATGGGCGTATCGGAAGCAAATTTTTGCATGCGGGCCCAGGCTATGGCGGCTCCTGCTTCCCGAAAGATACACTCGCATTGTTACGCACCGCCGAGAATTTAGGACTTCCCATGGACATCGTCCGAGCGACGGTGAACGTCAACGACCGGCGAAAGAGAGAAATGGCGCAAAAGATCATTGATGCCTGTGATGGTTCATTGGAAGGCAAAACTGTCGCGATTTTAGGCCTGACGTTCAAGCCGAACACTGACGACATGCGCAATTCCCCCAGCCTGGATATCATACCCGCCCTGCAAGCAGCAGGCGCCAAGGTCCGCGCCTACGATCCCGAAGGGATGGATGAAGCACGGATGATGTTGGATGGCATCGAATATTGCGATGATGCTTACGACACATTGCCTAATTCAGACGCCCTGGTGATCATAACGGAATGGAATATCTTTCGTGCCATGGACATGCATAGGGTAAAGGACCTTTTGAATTCGCCGGTCCTAGTAGACATGCGCAATATTTATGATCCTGAAACCATGCGGGAACTGGGTTTCACATACGTATCTGTCGGCCGACCATCCGTCCGACCCTGAAGTAACAGAAGCTGGAGACGGGAAAAGAGATACGGGAAGCGTGAATAATGCAAAACCACGAATTTCATGGCTCCGTCTTGCGTGAATACGACATACGCGGCGTCGTTGGCGATACGCTGTCTATAGCAGATGCCTATGCCATCGGCCGGTCATTTGGCACCAATCTAGCCCGTGACGGAGGCACCAAGGTGGCGGTCGGCTATGATGGCCGCCTCAGCTCGGTTGACATGGCTAAAAGTCTCGTTTGCGGTTTGAACGACGCCGGCATTACTGCATTGCGGGTGGGCCGTGGGCCAACGCCTATGTTGTATTTCTCGGTTTATCATTTGCCGGCTGACGCCGGCATTATGGTAACAGGGTCCCATAACCCACCCGATTACAACGGCTTTAAAATGATGGTAGGTGGAAGGCCGTTTTTTGGCGATCAGATTCTAAATTTAGGCCGCATGGCACGTGAAGGTGATTGGGCCGCAGGCCTGGGTACTGTTGAAGATCACGATGTTCGTCCTGCCTATCTGGACAAACTGGCTGGTGCCTACACCACCGACACGCCCTTGTCCGTTGCCTGGGATTGCGGGAATGGGGCTGCAGGTGACATCTTGCCCGATCTGATCGCCCGCTTACCCGGTCATCACATTGCACTGAATGAAGTGGTAGACGGAAGCTTTCCGTCGCACCATCCTGATCCAACGGTAGCGGCGAACCTGGTGCAACTACAAGAAGCCGTAACCGATGGCAAATTAGATATGGGAATCGGTTTTGATGGTGATGGCGACCGAATTGGCGTTGTGGATGGGCAGGAGCGCATCTTATGGGGTGACCAGCTTTTGGCGATCCTGTCCCGGGGTGTTTTGGCGGAACGCCCCGGCAGCACGATTATCGCGGATGTAAAGGCAAGTCAGGTATTGTTCGACGAAATTGCACGCCTGGGCGGCAAGCCCTTGATGTTCAAGAGCGGGCATTCCCTGATCAAGAGCAAGATGGCCGAAACAAATGCGCCCCTTGCGGGCGAGATGAGTGGCCATATCTTCTTTGCCGACAAATACTACGGCTTTGACGACGCTCTTTACGCCGCGGTCCGGTTCCTAGACGTCGTAGCGAAATCGAGGCAAAGCGTCGTCAGTCTGCGCGACAGCCTGCCGCAAATGGTCAATACGCCGGAAGTTCGGTTCGATTGCGACGACGACCGAAAATTTCAGGTGGTGGCCGAAGTGGTCGCCGCTCTTCGCGAACAGGGCGCCAAATTCTCCGACATAGATGGTGCCCGGGTCTCCAATGAAGACGGATGGTGGTTACTCCGCGCTTCCAATACGCAACCAGTCCTCGTAGTTCGCTGCGAGGCGACGAACGAGGCCGGTTTGGATCGATTGAAGGCCGCTGTCACGACTGCCTTGGCTCCGTGTGGCGTCACGCCGCCAGACGGCTTTTAACCAAACTTGGCCAGGAACCGGACGATGGCCTTTGTGCGGTTGGTGAACAGTTTTGGAATAAAGTAGCTGCCGGCAGCTCGCGCGCCCACCTCGCCAAAAGTGGGATAGGGCCATATTGTGCCCGCTATAGTCCCGATCTTCAGGCCCTGGCTTACTGCCATGACCCATGGCTGCAGCAGATCGCCCGCGCGTGGCCCTACAATCGATGTTCCCAAGATTTTTCCGCTCCTAGCCGTCACCACCTTTATCATGCCGGTGGTCTCGCGTTCCGTCTGAGCACGGTCGTTTTCGGCAAATGGGAAACGTAGGATATTGATGCGTCCATATTGCGCCTTCGCCGCCTCTTCCCGCAGACCAACGTGAGCTAATTCGGGGTCAGTGTAAGTCACCCAGGGTATTTGCTCCTCTCCCTTGGCCTTAGCCGGCAGGCGGAAAAGCGCGTTACGGATGACTATACCGGCGTGATGCCCGGCCACGTGCGTGAACTTCAATCCACCAGCAACATCGCCAATGGCATAAATTTTCCGGTTCGAGGTTCGCAGCCCAGCATCAACGACAATGCCTTTCGGTGAATACTCGACACCGGCGGCATCGAGGTTGAGACCATCCAGATTAGGCTTACGTCCCGCGGACAACAACAAATGGCTCCCTTCAATCACATCACCATTATCCAGGCGTACCGCCACCCCGTCGCCCGCATTGGCAACGCCTTCCACCTTCACGCCCGTGCGGATATTGATACCTTCTCTAGCCAAGCTATGCTGCACCACCGCGGTCAACTCCTCATCATCGTCGGGCAATAGGCGAGCCATTTCGATGATGGTCACGGCAGAACCCAGGCGTCGATGCGCCTGGGCCAATTCGGCCCCTATAGGGCCACCTCCAATGACAACAAGATGCTCCATTGGCTGGTCATGATCAAAAACCGTTTCGTTGGTCAGAAACGCTATGGCATCGAGGCCAGAAATAGGCGGGATCATGGGTGAAGAGCCTGTGGCAATGACGAACCGACGCGAGGTGATTTTTTGCCCCTCGACTTCGATTTCGCGGGGGCCGGTGAACCGTGCCGCACCCTTAATTACGTTCACTCCCAGAGCCTGAAAACGTTCTACGGAATCATGCGGCGCGATGCCGGCAATTACATCGCGGACATGTTGACGAACGGCAACAGTGTCAATCCGCAGAGGACCCCCCGAAATTCCGAAACGGCCAGCTGTTTCGATGTTATGCGCGGCCTTTCCCGCTGCCAACAAAGCTTTAGACGGCACACATCCGAAATTCAAACAGTCACCGCCCATCAGATGCCGTTCCACGAGAGCCACATCCACACCGAGTTGACTGGCGCCGGCCGCCACGATTAACCCACCAGACCCAGCGCCAATCACGCAAATATCCACTTTGATCGGCACCGTCATTTGGTTTTTCCTTTCCCTTTTCGGGCTTGGAAGAATTTGTAAACGACAGGCAAGGCAGACAGAACCGCTAAGCCGATCAGCGCTGCTAGGACGTCGCCGCTTAAAATCGTGCCAACCGATAGTTTCTCGCCACTATCGAGAATACTGTCCAGACCGGTACCGACCTGGGCAAAGACGAATGTTCCAGGAATGATACCGATAGCTGTAGCAAACATGTAAATACGCAATTTAACTCCTAGAAAGGCTGGCACCAAATTGACCAGAAAAAAAGGAAACAGAGGCACTAGTCGAAGAATTAGCAGGTAGCTCAACGCATTCTCCTGAAATCCTGCTTCCATCTTCTTCAACGACGGACCCGCCCGGGCTCGCAATGGGTCCCCCAACGCCGTTTTGGCGATCAGGAAGATCGCGGTGGCACCCACCGTGGCGCCAACCACCACTAATCCCGTGCCAATCATGGTGCCGAATAGAAATCCCGCGGTCACGGTCAGGATCAGGGCACCCGGCAGGGAAAACGCCACCATAACAGCATAACCAATGGCAAAGATTATCACCGTAATGGTGGTATGATAGGTCACGTAATCAGCCAGATCCGCCCGATAAAGACGCAGGCTTTCCAGCGTGAAGAATTTCGGACCATCAAAC
>CAXGCE010000216.1:0-4612 GCA_964007795.1 uncultured Alphaproteobacteria bacterium
GCTACGATTGAGCCGTCGGAACGTAGAGATTCAACTTTCTCTAAAAATTCCCGCTTAACGCCGAGGTCCTCGATGATTGCCTCGACGATCAAGTCGTAATCAGCAATCCTGGACAAATCATGGTCAAAATTGCCAATTTGGATGCGAGCCAGAGCGTCTTCGTCCTTCAACATTGGTTGGCGGCCGGTCTGCATGCGTTCTAGGGCAGCAGCGGAAATGGCGTTGCGGTCTTCACCATTCGAGGTCAGATCAAGGAACAACACCGGCAGGCCCATATTGGCGCATAAGGCCGCGATTCCGGAACCCATCGTGCCTGTGCCGCAAACTGCAACGGATTTGATTTGCCGGCTCATGTTATCGCTCCCATCCATTTATGACCCGTTATCCCATTCCTAGCGCGTGTTTGTAGGTATCGATCAGGGCTTCCATCTCCTGTTGGTCAGCCGTGTCCATTTTGCGCAGTTTAATGATCTGACGCATAACTTTTGCGTCAAACCCCACTGCCTTGGCCTCAGCGTAAATTTCCCGAACATCAGCCGCCAAGGCTGCCTTTTCATCCTCCAGACGTTCTATCCGTTCGATCAACTGGCGCAACCGCTCTGCCGCAATACCACCTACCTCGACCATACAAATTCACTCCATAAAACAAATTGTCATTGCCGAACCAGGGGGACCATAACCAAGCCCCTTTACCGGCGCAACTTGCCCCTGTTCCGCCTGCTCCACGGGCATAGATGCTCCCGGCTTTATACGTGCCATCGGTCATGATTACCCGTACCAACAGAACAAACGAATCAAGATTGTAACGAAAACAATGGTTCTTACGTTGATTTTTTCGTCCCGATTTTGGGTTCTTCTCCCTTGATCAGGCGGCGGATATTTTGGTGGTGACGAATAAACACCAACAATGTCATGAAGGCCGCAAGTTCCATGATCTGCCAGTTGCCCAAATAATAGGCATAACCCGGACCGGCCAAGGCAGCTACCAGCGCGGCGACGGAGGAGTAGCGGAGCAGTTGAGCAACCACCAACCATGTCAGGCAACATAAAGACCCCGACGGCCAATTGATCGCCAACATGACGCCGAGAAATGTGGCTACACCCTTGCCGCCGTTGAATTTCAGCCAAATGGGAAACAAGTGGCCGATGAAGGCGCCACCACCAGCCAGGACTGCCGTATCGGGCCCATACATGCTGGCCAGCAGAACCGCTACCGCCCCCTTGCCACCATCCAGTAAAAGTGTCAGGGCCGCCAATCCCTTATTCCCTGCGCGCAGCACATTGGTAGCGCCTATATTACCAGAACCGACCTTTCGTATATCTCCCAGGCCCGCCAAGCGCGTCAGCACCAAGCCAAAAGGAATGGAACCTAGCAAATAGCCGAATGCTGCGGCGACCCAGAATGGCCATAAATACGAGAAATCGCCCAAAGGTGCCGGCATCCGTCAATCCTCGTCGGAACCAGAATATACGACCTTTCCGTCCACAATGGTGCGCCAAGGCCGTCCCTGCACTGGCCGGCCGTGATAGGGCGTATTTTTCGATTTGCTGTGGAATTTATCCTCGTCGATGCGCCATGGCTTGTCCGGATCAAACACCAGCAGGTCGGCAGGTGAGCCAGGCGCTAACTTTCCTCCGCGCAGACGAAGCAATTCAGCCGGACGAGAGGTCATCTTTGCCAGCAAATCAATCAGGCTGATGGCGCCGTTGTGATACAACTCCAACGACAATGGTAGAATTGTCTCCAAGCCAATTATGCCCGTCGCGGCCAATTCAAAAGGCAGACGTTTAGATTCTGCGTCCTGGGGATCATGACAGGAACAGATCACATCGATGGTCCCGTCCGCCAATCCCTGCACCACGGCCTGGCGGTCCATCTCGTCGCGAAGAGGCGGCGCCGTCTTGGCAAAGCTGCGGTATTCCCCCACCGCACCCTCGTTCAGAGCAAAATTATGTACAGCAGCAGCAGCGGTAACCGGCAAACCCTGAGCTTTCCCGCGCGCAATGGCCTCAATCGCCTGGGAGGTGGACAGGCAGGCAGCGTGGTAACGGCCACCAGTCATCTCCACCAGGCGCAGGTCCCGTTCCACCATAATGGTTTCTGCCTGCGTGGGAATACCAGGAAGGCCTAGGCGCATAGCAATCTCACCTTGGTTCATCACACCGTTGCTGGCAAGGTTAGGCTCTTCAAGGTACTGGCAAACCAATAGATCAAATGCAGAGGCATAACTGAGAACCCGGCGCAGCACCTGGGCATTGGTTACGGTCCGGTCCGCATCGGTGAAGGCCACGGCGTCCGCCTTAGACAATAGGCCCAATTCCGCCATCTGTTCGCCATGCAGACCCCGTGTAATAGCCGCCATCGGATGAATACGTACCTTGGCCTTATCACGGGCCTGGCGTTTGATGTATTCCACCAATGGCACATCATCGATGACTGGTTCAGTATTTGGCTGCATGATAATGCAAGTCACGCCACCAGCTGCTGCGGCCTCAGAAGCTGAGGCAAGGGTTTCCTTGTGCTCGGCTCCCGGTTCGCCAACAAAGACGCGCATATCGATCAGGCCCGGACACAGGACTCGTCCACCGCAATCGACCACCTCGGCACCGTCCGGCACCGCATCATCCGGCTGCAGGTCGGCGATGAGGCCACCTTCGGTAAAGAGCGTGCCAGGACCGTCCCAGCCGCTGGCAGGATCAATCAGGCGTGCATTTATGTAGGCGACCCGGTTCATGTTTCGTCAGTATTCGGACCCACGGGGGGCTGGTTACTTGGCCGTCGGGAAAGCAGGTCTAGCACCGCCATTCGCACGGCCACACCCATTTCCACCTGTTCGCGTATCACGCTGCGATTGATGTCATCGGCCAACTCACTATCGATCTCAACACCCCGGTTCATCGGCCCGGGGTGCATGATCAATGCCTCTGGTTTAGCCTCAGCCAGTTTGTCCTGATCCAATCCATAAAAATGGTAATACTCCCGAGTGGACGGCACATAGGCGCCGTTCATGCGTTCGTTTTGTAGACGCAGCATCATGACGATATCGGCCCCTGCCAGGCCTTCGGCCATGTCATGAAATACTTCCACGCCCATACGGTCCATGGCGCCGGGCAACAGGGTAGGTGGCGCTATCGCGCGCACTTTGGCGCCCATGATGCCAAGTAGCAGGATATTCGAGCGTGCAACGCGGCTGTGCAGAATGTCACCGCATATGGCCACTGTCAGACCGTCCAGACGGCCCAGTCGGCGCCGGATAGTCAGAGCATCCAGCAACGCCTGAGTAGGATGTTCGTGGCTACCATCACCGGCATTGATGACGCTGCAATCCATTTTTTGGCTCAACAGGGCAACAGCACCTGAATGCGGATGACGCACCACCAGACTGTCGGGATGCATAGCGTTCAGGGTCGCTGCGGTGTCTATCAGGGTCTCGCCCTTTTTTATAGCCGAGGCGGTCGCCGTCATGTTGATAACGTCGGCGCCCAATCGTTTTCCCGCAAGTTCGAATGAAGTTCGAGTGCGTGTCGATGTTTCGAAAAATAGGTTGATCTGGGTGCGTCCACCGAGGATTGAACGTTTCTTGTCAACCCTGCGGTTTTGCGCCACGTATTCGTCGGCTAGATCCAAGATTTCTGAAATTTCTGATGGCGAAAGCCCCTCAATCCCGAGCAGGTGTCGGTATGAAACTGCACTCGTTGGAATGTCACTCATCAAAAAGCGATCTTATAGAATCGCTCCGGCGCTAAGGCAACCTAACAGGACGGCGCGCGTGTAATGGAGGATCAAGATCATGAGCCTTATCAATCCCGGCCAGCTTGACCCCGATAGCGGCATTATCATGGTTTCCGGTGCGAACCGCAGCATTGGTGGAGCCATCGCCGCACGTTTGCACGCAGAAGGTAATAGTTTGAGCTTGGCGGCCCGCGACCCATCAGGCATCCCATAAACGGCCAGTAATAAATGTCTGAATTGCCATTTCGATGCTCAGGATCCCGAATCACCCCAGGCCTGGGTCAAGGAGACCCAGGTACGTGTCGGCCGCATTGATGGCCTAGTTAATAATGCATTAATTTTCGCCGTGCCGGTCAACGCTGTACAGGAGCCCCTGCCATGAGTGACAAGAAAATCTTGATTATCCTGTTTGTTAGAATTAACAGCGCCAGTGGCATCCTGATAGTTATCGCTACCGCCCATAACCCAAGCGACATGGTAGCAGCTGATCTCTCAAGAATTCAAACGGCCGAACGCTGTCAATTCTGGCATGCCCTTGCGCTATTGGGAATAAGTGTCGTGGGATGGACAGCATCGCCGAATTTAATGACGAGCACAGCTCTGGGGTTTGCCTTTAGCAACCTGAATGTTTTTGCGGCCGCCTTTATTCACATAACATTACAAAGTCGACACTATTCGCTTGGATCGTGCCGTTTGGCGGCCTCATCTTGGCAATCAGCTGGCTAAGCCTTGCACTATTCGGTTGGAGTGCCAGCGAGACCGCGGTTCAACGGTAACCGTCAAGGACCGGTCACAACGGTCTAGATTATTTGGTTTTATTGGACAAGAACAGGTCGGCGCCCTGCTTGTCGGGCACGACTCCGATCTAGAACAGCGCCG
>CAXGCE010000217.1:0-4588 GCA_964007795.1 uncultured Alphaproteobacteria bacterium
TAGCATCCAACGCCATACTTGAGCATAAGGGTGCCAAGGCAGGACTGATTACGACGAAGGGATTTCGAGACGTCCTGGAAATTCGCACGCTGCGTATGCCGCGCCTTTACGATCTACATTGGGAAAAGCCACCGGCCCTCGTTGAGCGCTACCTACGTCTGGATGTGGACGAGCGTATAAACAACCGGGGAGAAGTCGAAAAAGCCCTTGATCTTGCCGAGGTGGAAAGGGTCGTGCAAAAGTTATTAGACGAACAGGTGGAGACCATTGCGGTCTGCCTGATCAACTCCTATGCCAACGGCGACCATGAACGTTCTATCAAGGGGGTGATAGAAAGGCTGGCGCCCGATCTGCCGCTTAGTATTTCAGTTGAGGTTCTGCCGGAAATTTCCGAATATCATCGGACCTCCACCACCGTAATTAATGCCTATGTCATGCCCATCGTTGGTCAATATTTGCGGGCATTGAGTACCCGACTACGGGATAGTGCAATTGCGGCACCGTTATTGTTGATGCAGTCCAACGGCGGCCTTATTAGTGCCGAGGTGGCCGAACGTAAACCGGCTAATATCATAGAATCCGGGCCAGCGGGCGGTGTCGTGGGGGCCCAGGCCCTGGCCCAAAAATTGGATCTGCCGGACATCATCACCTTTGATATGGGCGGCACCACCGCTAAAGCTTCCATGGTGGAGGGTGGTCAATATACCCGAAGTCTGGATTATCAAGTGGGTGGCGGCATCATGGGCGGCTCCCGCCTGATGACCGGAGCGGGTTATCATTTAAAAGTTCCTGCCATTGATCTGGCCGAGGTTGGTGCTGGGGGCGGATCTATTGTCTGGATCGACGCTGGCGGTTCACTGCAGATCGGTCCACAAAGCGCGGGCGCCATGCCCGGCCCGGTTTGTTATGGCATGGGCGGTGAGGAGCCGACAGTAACCGACGCCAATGTCATCCTTGGTTATCTAAATCCGAAGTTCCTGGTGGGCGGTGAGTTAAAATTGCAGGCGGAGAAGGGCCGTGCCGTGTTCCAGGAACGGATCGCTGAACCCATGGAGTTAGATCTGGCCCATGCCGCCTATGGCGCCCATCAGATTGCAATTTCTAATATGATCCGGGCCATTCGCGCGATATCCAGTGAACGAGGCCGTGATCCGCGCGCTTACGCGCTGTTCGCCTTCGGTGGTAATGGTCCCCTGTTCGCGGCGGGCATGGCCAAGGCGTTGAGCATGAGGCGTATAGTGGTGCCGCCCCACCCGGGCCTGTTTTCTTCGTTTGGTCTGCTTTATGCGGATGTGGAGCATCATTATTCGCGCTCTATGATGCAGGTATTGCGTGATGCTACTCCGGAAGCTCTGGACGATATTTGGGGCGGATTGGAGCAAGAGGCTAGGGCACAATTGGAAGCTGATGGCTACCGTCAAGACCAGGTGGAAGTGCGCCGTAGCGCCAACATGCATTACAAAGGTCAGATTTATGAATTGACTGTGCCTGCACCTGACGGTGATTTCTCCGACGAGAAGATTGCTGCTTTGGAGGAGGCGTTCGGCCAGGAACATGAACGTACCTATGGTCACCGCGCTGGTCCCGAAGAACCAGTCATGCTGGTTAATGCTCAACTGGTTGGTAGAGCAATACCTGATCATCCACCTGTTCCGGACCTCCTGAAGAGCGCCGACATAGCAATGGGAGATATTGGTAACCGGCAAGCCTATTTCGGTCCGGAACAGGGCTGGTTAGACGCTACAGTGTTGAGCCGGAACGATCTCGCTAGCAGACGTGCTGGCCCCTTGATCGTCGAAGAATATGACGCCACTTGCTTGGTGCCTCCCGATGCGTCGGCGGAGCGAGACGATTTTGGTAACATCATCATTGATTTGCCCTGATAGGATGTCCCTTCGAGGCTGGAATTGACCCAGATTTTATATGGTTTATGATCCAATTTCATGAGGGAAATTAGCGATAATCCCATACCGTTGATAGATCTGGCGCCTTTGACGCAGACTGGTGGCGCGGTAGCTTTAGCGGCTCAGATGCGGGCTGCTCTGGAAGATATTGGCTTTCTGATCATCGTGAACCATGGAGTACCTCAAGAACTGATCGAGCAGACCTTTGATCAGGCTCGGCGCTTTCATGATCAAGACACGGATGCAAAACATGCTGTGCTGATGAATGAGCACAATAACGGCTATATGGCTATGGCCCGTTACGGTGTTCGTACCAGCCGGGTCAGCGAAAACGCTCTCCCTGATCTGAATGAGTCATTTTTTATAAAAAGGGAGCGGACGCCGGATGATCCTTTATCCACTCGGCGATTTGGTGGCCCAAACATTTGGCCCACTGACCTACCAGGGTTTCGCGAAAATATCCTGGCTTACACAGAGGCAGTGGACGCTCTGGGCCGGCGTCTTCTACCGGCGGTGGCATTGGCCTTGAATTTGCCGGACGATACGTTTGATCCCGCTTTCGAGGAGAGCCAGTTTTCCTTCCGACTATCGCATTATCCACCTCAGGGTCGGACAAAGGGCCAATACGGATTTGCGCCTCATACGGATGCCAATTTCATGACCTTTTTGGCCCAATCCGGTGTGCCGGGACTCCAGATCATGTCGAAGTCAGGGGACTGGTTGGATGTGCCCCATGTGCCAAGGTCATTTGTGGTGAACTCTGGTGATATGCTCCACCGCTGGACTAATGGCCGCTTTGCCTCGACCCCCCACCGGGTCGTTCCGCCTGAGGGGCAGGCACGCTATGCCGTCCCATATTTTTTGGGGCCGCACATGGATACGCTGATTAAGTGCCTGCCAGGCTGCAGTGATGAAAACAACCCGGCCCGTTATTCGCCTGTCACTTACGATGACTATTTGAAATGGTGGTATGACGCTAATTACAATGTTACCGACCAAAAGGACCTTGCTGTGAATTGACTTAGTTAATCCGTGGTCAATTCTAAGTGTTGAAATTAACGGGTTAGTCTAAAAAATTTGGCTAATTGGGTTCTTACTCACTGTAGGCATGGAAAAGACAGGAACTTTCATGCGTACACTTATGACTAGCATCTCCGTCAGTTGGTAGGGTGAAGAAGCCAGTTACAAAAATAATATTTCGATGACGATACTGAAGCCGGGCAACAATTTTTAACCACCTGACCGGGGACAGCATCCGTTATACTGGGTCGCGCATCGTGGCTTGGCAGATTATGCAGGCTGATTTGGGAGGTCGGTATACAAGTCCGCCCGATTGCAATCTTGATATTGCAAATTATCCAATATTCTGCACTGACGTTGGCAAAGCGGTTAAGCAAATGATGCTCAGCCGTCGTTGACATGGTTAGCGGCCAACTGTATGTTCCGCCGACCTTTTTGCCCTGTTTAGGGTATTTACGCCATAAAGATCACCGGTGTGACCATGAAAGTACGTAATTCTCTGAAGTCGGCAAAAAACCGCCATCGCGATTGCCGAGTGGTCCGCCGCAAGGGCCGAGTATATGTGATCAACAAAACCAACCGCCGTTTCAAGGCGCGCCAGGGTTAGTCAATCCAACTGTTGAGCTGTTGGGCTCACCGACACCAAGCCTTTTGAGTGTGGTTTTGTGCTGCATGGTTCTACGCCATTAGTTTGTCTGGTATGATCGGCCGGTCTAAGGATCGGAGAACACATCATGTTGATGCCCAAAGCAGAGGGCGAGATCTTGGCACAGCGAAAAGATTTGCTGACCGATTTGCGCGCCATCGTACCAGGTGAGGGTGTAATTGCTGACGAGATCGCCTTGCGGGCCTATGAGAGTGACGGTCTTTCGGTTTATCGTCAGGTGCCCATGGCCGTGGTATTGCCAGAAACTGTCGCACAGGTTTCGGAGATAATGAAGTTATGCGACAAGCGGCAAATTAAAGTGGTCCCACGGGGTGCTGGCACCTCCCTCTCTGGTGGTGCCTTACCGTTGGAAGACGGAATTGTCCTGGGGCTAGGAAAATTCAACAAAATACTGGAAATCGATTACGAAAACCGCGCCGTTCGGGTGCAACCGGGCGTGACTAACTTGGGAATTTCCCAGGCTGTGGACCACGAAGAATTCTACTACGCCCCTGACCCCTCAAGCCAGATCGCTTGTTCCATTGGCGGCAACGTGGCGGAAAACGCCGGGGGTGTGCATTGCCTAAAATATGGGGTCACCACCAATAACCTGCTCGGCCTGGAAATGGTACTTTTGTCCGGCGAAGTGATCCGCCTAGGGGGCAAACATCTGGACAGCGGTGGATATGATCTCATGGGCCTTTTGACTGGGTCTGAAGGGCTTTTAGGCGTGGTTACGGAAATTACCGTCCGCATTTTGAAGAAACCAGAGACTGCGCGGGCGGTTTTGATTGGTTTTCCATCATCGGTACAGGCAGGCGATTGTGTGGGTAAGGTAATCGGTGCAGGCATCATTCCGGGCGGTATGGAAATGATGGACAAAGCTGCTATTCATGCCTCCGAAGAATTTTGCAATGCTGGTTATCCGTTGGAGGCCGAGGCGTTGCTGATCGTCGAACTGGATGGCCCCCAACGGGAAGTAGATCACCTGATCGAACGGGTTGGCGAGATTGCGACG
>CAXGCE010000218.1:0-4572 GCA_964007795.1 uncultured Alphaproteobacteria bacterium
GAAACGGCGAAAAGCTAGGATACCGCTACCCTGGTTTCATTTGCCAGGAGCGCGGACCGACTGTCATGCTGGACATAGGTTGGAGCGAAATGTTCATGATCGCTGTAGTGGCGATCGTCGTTATTGGCCCAAAGGAATTGCCGCGCACCTTGCGGACTATCGGGCAATGGGTGGCGAAGGCGCGATCTCTTACCCGCGAGTTTCAATCCAATATCAATGATATGATTGCCCAATCAGAAATTGAAGATCTGCGAAAATCTGCCGAAAACATTGGTGATTTTGGCGTTGGTAATATGCTGGAAGACACCACGTCGCCCAGCATAAACAGGGCTACGCAATCGCCGTCCGAATTGTTGCAAAATCAGTCCAAAGAAGACCAGGACACTGATATTCTGGATGATGAAATTGATGCCGTAGACGAAGAACTGGCCCAATGGGAGACCAAAAAATCATCTGTGAACGAGCCTGATGACGTCATTGATGACCAGCGGGAAGCGGCCGATGATAAGCCGCCAGCCAATGTGCCGGAAACCTAGACCTTGTCCCAGGAAGAGACCGATCCAGATCCGAGTCCGGTCGATGAAGAACTCACCGAGGACGATGTAGAATCCAGCAAGATGCCCTTAATTGAGCATCTGATTGAGTTGCGTAATAGGCTACTTTGGTCTATCGGCGCCTTGGTGGTTGGTTTTGTGCTTTGTTATCTGGTGGCGGAAGAAATGTACCGTTTCTTGGTGCAGCCCCTGGCCGATTTGATGGAGGGGCAGCCGGGCCGCCGGATGATCTATACTGCTCTGCACGAAGCCTTCTTCACTCAGCTGAAGGTAGCCTTTTTTGGTTCTGTTTGCCTGACCTTTCCCATTGTCGCCGGCCAATTGTGGATCTTTGTGGCACCCGGCCTGTACAAACAGGAACGACGGGCATTTCTACCGTTCCTGCTGGCTACACCAGTTCTGTTCGTTATGGGGGCCGCCTTAGTCTATTACCTAATCTTCCCTCTGGCTTGGCAATTCTTCATGAGTTTCGAAACGACTGCCTCCGCGGGCACATTAGCCATAGTCATGGAGCCCAAGGTCAATGAATACCTATCACTTGTGATGAAGTTGATCTTTGCCTTCGGCCTATCGTTTCAGTTGCCCGTGGTTCTAATGCTCATGGCCCGAGCCGGTATGGTTACGTCCAAAGGTTTAGCGGAAAAACGAAAATACGCAGTGGTTCTAACTTTCGCCACCGCCGCTCTGTTGACACCACCTGACATAATTAGCCAGATCGGCTTAGGTATTCCAATATTGCTGCTGTATGAGATTTCTATCCTGGGTACCAAGCTGGTTGAAAAAAAACGGGCAGAACGAGAAGTCGCTGACGAGATTTCCTGACGTTTTATAACGCTAATAAACCCCGCATTTGAATAACCGGTTAGGCGCTGGTCAACTCCGATTTGATGTCAAACGTATGTACCTATCTGCTATAAGCGTCACTGTTTTTTGGGGCACAAATAAAATCTGGGAGCAAGTAGGCGATGGTATCGGACAATCGAAAATTTAAGCTACGCAGTCAACGCTGGTTTAACAATCCGGACAATATGGAAATGTCAGCCTTGTATTTGGAACGTTATTTGAATTTTGGGTTGACGCCGGAAGAACTGCGATCAGGTCGTCCCATTATCGGCATTGCACAAACTGGCAGCGACTTGTCCCCTTGCAACCGTCACCATATCGAATTAGCCAAGCGCGTGCGTGACGGCATTCTTACTGCGGGTGGTGTGCCCCTAGAGTTTCCGGTCCATCCCATACAGGAAACTGGCAAGCGTCCCACCGCAGCCCTGGACAGGAACCTCCAATATCTATCCTTGGTGGAGGTGCTGCACGGTTACCCCATCGACGGCGTGGTGTTGACGATGGGTTGCGACAAGACCACGCCGGCAATGCTGATGGGTGCGGCGACGGTGAATATCCCAGCTATCGGTTTGCCGGGTGGCCCAATGTTGAATGGCCATCACGAAGGTGCCCGCACGGGCTCTGGCACCATCGTCTGGGACGCTCGAGTGCGCTTGGCGGCCGGGGAAATAGACATTGAGGAATTCACGGAACTTGTCGCCTCTTCTGCGCAAAGCGTTGGCCATTGCAACACCATGGGAACAGCGACGTCGATGAATTCCCTGGCTGAAGCTCTCGGCATGACCTTGACCGGTGCTGCGGCAATCCCTGGCCCCTACCGGGAGCGGGGGCAAATGGCCTACCGCACCGGCCTCCGCATCGTCGAGATGGTACATAAAAATCTCCGGCCATCGGACATTATGACGCGCGAGGCCTTCATCAATGCAATCGTTACTTCGTCAGCCATTGGCGGTTCATCCAACTGTCCAATCCATTTGGCAGCAATATCTCGACACGTGGGAGTGGAACTGTCTCTGGAAGATTGGCAGACCTATGGTCACGACATTCCACTGCTGGTCAACTTAATGCCGGCCGGTGAGTATCTGGGTGAGGACTATTACCGGGCCGGCGGCGTACCTCGGGTCATGTTAGAACTGAAAAACGCTGGCAAGCTGAAGGAAAACACGATGACAGTGACAGGAAAACCAATGGGCGAAAATTTGGATGCCGCGCATGTTGCCAATCCTTACGTCAATCGTGACGTAATCAAATCGTATGATGAGCCCATGATGCATCACGCCGGCTTTGTAGTGCTTTCCGGAAATTTGTTTGATAGCGCTGTAATGAAGACTTCAGTGATCGATGACAGTTTCCGCGAACAATATCTCTCTAATCCAGGCGACAAAAACGCATACGAAGCACGCGCAATCGTATTCGAGGGGCCGGAAGACTATCATGCCCGCATTAACGATCCGTCCCTAGAAATTGGTATAGATAGCATCCTGGTAATTCGAGGCTGTGGACCGGTGGGTTATCCCGGCTCCGCTGAGGTCGTGAATATGACCCCGCCGGACTATCTTGCGGAACAGGGTATTGAAAATCTCTCCTGCATGGGCGACGGCCGGCAAAGTGGCACGTCCGGCAGCCCGTCTATCCTGAATGTTTCCCCGGAGGCAGCGGTGGGCGGTGGATTAGCGATCCTGGAAACGGGGGACACGGTTCGTGTGGATCTAAACAAGCGAACCGTCGACGTAATGCTGCAGCCCGATGAGATTAAAAAACGTAAATCCACCTGGACAGCGAACTTCCCTGGCTCGCAGACCCCATGGGAAGAGATTTATCGCTCCATGGTGGGACAATTGGAAACCGGTGCCTGCCTGGAACCGGCGACGATGTTTGTGAACATTATCGAGAAACGGGGCGAGTCCCGTGACAGCCACTAATTTGGGGAAACAGCCATGACGTCTTGCCTGCACGACCATAGCAAATGGGGTTCCGGTGACCAGCTTGGAGCGGCCAACCAACTGTCCCCTGAAAGCACGCTGGCAGCCCTCACATTGGCCAAGACGGGCAGGGTGTTGGATCTAAGTCACGTCATTGAAAATGGCGCCCCCTACATGCCGCCGAACCAGACACCCTACGTGATCCACTCCGGCGCGACGGCCCGAAACAGCCAAAAGATCCGTGCAGCCATGGGAGCCACTAATAAAGTTGGCGCTAATCTGGAGCGCGTAGGCATGACCATGCATGTGGGTACACATATCGATGCCTTGGGACATTTCAGTATCGGCGAGCATCTTTATGGCGGTCATAACATTAACGACAGTGTGGGCGATTTTGGATTGATTGACCTGGGCATCGAGAACATGCCGCCACTGATTACCAGAGGCCTTTGTCTGGATGTATCAGGCCTGGACGGCGGGGAGCATTTAACCCCCGGACGCGCAGTCACGGCAGACGACCTAAATCGGGCGTGCGAGGCACAGGACGTAGCGCCGCAATTCGGGGATGTGGTTCTGATTAACACCGGTTGGGGCCGATATTTCATGACCGACAATGCCACCTATCTGGCAGGAGAGCCTGGCCTCGACGTAGGCGCGGCGAAATTTTTAACGGACTTGGGCGTAGTCGCAATCGGCGCAGACAACATGGCCCTTGAAGTTCTGCCCGGTACCAATCATCCTGATGTAATGATGCCCGTTCATCAGCATTGTTTGGTGGAAGCCGGGGTCCATATTATCGAGAATTTAGTTTTGGCTGAATTGGTTACCAATAAGGTAAACAGCTTCTGCTTTGTCTTGCTTGCTACGAAATATAAAGGCGCGACAGGGTGCCCCGTCAGACCTGTGGCTATTCTCTAACGTTAGACCTAATGGGATAATCAGTTGCCAAATGGCCATTCGACGGGCTTGAAGTACATTGCTGATTTTAATCGATACTTCCATAAAGTGGGCTCGAATGGAGTAGTCTGTAATTATGCGATTTGCCCTGTACTCGCCAGCGGCAGTTAAAAAGATGAGATTGAATACTCATCAATAATTCATCGAAATTTTCGCACTGGATCTTTCTGAAAAGACAGCAGCCCGCGCAGTTTATGCACAAATTCCCACTACCAAACACCAAACATAAATCCACGTGCCTTGGCATTACCCGTGCGCTGCTCTACCTCTTGATGGGTTAGGGTGCCGCGCTGGCG
>CAXGCE010000219.1:0-4564 GCA_964007795.1 uncultured Alphaproteobacteria bacterium
AACCAATGGTCGTCGGCGGCTATTGTCACTGGTTGGTCATATTTTTAATGTAGCATTACTCGACTGAGGCTGAAGCTCCATATCTCGGTCATCTGCCGAAATATCTAGGGTGGATTTTGGGTAAAAGAGTCAAAATCCATTACGGTCATACAGAAATGAACCGGGCCGAAATTTAAGATCGAAGTGCCGTGTCCGGCTCGGCGCTAACTCGGTGGCTATGAAGACGCTGAGCCGCAATGGTGTACAATTTTGCAGTACAAGACAAAACGCGCTACGGAAAGGTGGGCGGATTTGGACCACGATCGGTAGTTCATCGTTCGCATCAGGTGCTGAAATTTTTGCCAAATCCCCGCTTGTTCCTCACGCCTGTAGACCGCACAATTCGAATCTGATTCCCGATTTGTGTTGGGTTGCAATTAGTGGAGACACCTAAAACCGCGATGATCCTAGCCGCTGGCTTGGGCCGGCGTATGGGCGCATTGACTGAAGCAAAACCAAAACCCATGTTACCGGTGGGCGGCCGCCCAATCATTGACTGGGTGCTGGACCGACTGTGCGAGGCGGGTGTGGAGCGGGCTGTGGTGAACCTGCACCACGAAGCGGACTTGCTGCGCCGGCACCTGCAGGACCGGTCAAGTCTTCACATCCAGTTTTCGGACGAAACGGATTTCTTGCTGGATACTGGGGGTGGTGTTGCCAAGGCGTTGCCTATGCTCGGCGAGGCACCTTTCTTCGTGGTAAATGGAGATGTGCTGTGGTTCGATGCCATGCGCAATAGTCTGCGAGCCCTGGCGGCCCGCTTTTTCACAGGATCCATGGATGCCTTATTGTTGCTCCAACCGACCGTCGGCGCCATGAGTTATCAGGGGGTCGGAGACTACACGATGCTGAATGATGGGCAACTGCGGCGCCGGCTGGAGGGGGAAGTCGCACCCTTTATCCATTCCGGGATACAGATACTCAAGCCGGGCTTATTCAAGGATTGCCCTGACGGTCCGTTTTCATTGAATTTTATCTATGATCGGGCGGCGCAACAGAAACGCCTGTTTGGTTTGCGTCATGAAGGACAATGGATAGAATTGAACCGCCCTGAAGGTCTGGCGGCGGCTGAACAGGCCTTGCTGGAATAGGTCCATGGTTGCTAGACCGAACGTCTATACCATTGCTCCTGGTGAAAATTTCTCCGACTGCTTGGTGACGGGATTGTTGCGCCATTACGGCGATGATCCCTTAACACTATGCCGGCTGACGTTGCTATTGCCCAACCGGCGCGGGATCCGTGCTGTGCGCGACGGATTTTTGCGTCAGACTGGTGGCAAGGCGTTGTTGCTGCCTCGTATGCAGGCCATCGGTGATGTCGATGAAGATGAATGGCTGATGGATACCTCACATGGGGGCGATCAGCTGACCCTGCCACCTGCCATCACTGAATTGCGCCGGCAGCTGTTATTGTTGCATTTGATTGCACGAAATCGAGGCATTGAACCTGCCTTGGCTGCACCCCTGGCCCGCGAATTGGCAGATTTTCTTGACCGGCTGCAAACTGAGGAAGTCCCTCTGTCAGCCCTGGAGAATTTGGTGCCGGACGATTTAGCCGCTCATTGGCAGGAGACCTTGGCGTTCCTCAATATTCTTGCCGAGCCGTGGGGTGAACTATTGCGGGCCGAAGGTTGCATTGATCCGGGCGAGCGGCGCAATGCCTTGTTGCGGGCCCAAGCGAACCGTTGGCGCGAATTACCTCCCAACGACCCTGTGGTCGTCGCTGGCTCCACGGGCTCTATCCCTGCCACGGCCGAATTGATCGCCGTAGTCGCCCATCTACCGAATGGCGCTGTGATCCTGCCAGGCTTGGATCTGCATTCTGACGATGAAACTTGGATGGCGGTCGATCATAGCCATGGGCAGTTTGGTCTGTCCGAATTATTGCGGCGGATCGGAGTGAGTCGTTGGCAAGTGTCCAGTTGGCATGGTCCTACCGGTGAAACTCCTCGGCAGGCCCTGATACGGGAGGCGATGCGGCCAACGGAATCTACGGAACAGTGGCGTGAACTACAGGCGCTGTCCGCCGAGGCGACAAATGGTCTGACACGGATTGACTGCTCCGACCTTATCGAGGAGGCTGGTGTCATTGCCCTGCACATGCGCCAAGTTCTTGAGATACCGAAACGTACTGCCGCTCTGATTACCGCGGATCGCGGTCTGGCCCGTCGAGTCGCGGCGGAATTGCAACGATGGAACATTTTAATCGACGATTCCGCCGGACAACCCTTGGCGGCAACGCCACCGGGTACGTTTTTGCGTCTTACGGCTGAGATGTTCGCTAGCGACTTGGATCCGATTGACCTTTTGGCGGCACTGAAACATCCCCTTGCCTTGGGTCAGTGGGGCCCAGGCGTCTTGCGTGCGGCTGCCCGTGATCTTGACCGCATTGCTCTGCGGGGTCCAAGACCGGCAGCCGGGTTTCAAGGTTTGTCTGCCGCCCTCGTAGCTGCCCACGAAACGTCCGATCGTGCCCAGAATCTGTTGAGGGAACTGTCAGAGCATGGTGATGAAGTTCTTTCGCTATGCCGTACTGATCAGGTGGCCCTGGCGGAGGTGTTAACCGGCCACATACGATTTGTGGAATGGCTGGCAACGGATGAGGACGGCCAATGTCAACTTTGGGTGGGCGACGCTGGCGAGGCCGCCATGGAATTTGTCTCTAACCTACTGCAGGCTGCGGTGGGTTTGCCAAAAATTGCCGGAGACGGCTATGCCCCCCTTTTGAACAGTTTGATGAAAGGGCAGGCCGTCCGCCCGTCCTATGGACTGCACCCACGGTTGCATATCTGGGGGCCATTAGAAGCACGTCTGCAATCGGCAGACCAGGTATATCTAGGCGGCCTGAACGAAGGAAGCTGGCCTGCTGCAGCGGAGGCGGATGCCTGGTTGAGCCGGCCCATGGCTTCGGAACTGGGCCTGCCCGCTCCAGAAAGGCGTATTGGACTGGCAGCGCATGATTTTGTCCAGGCCGCTAGTAGTGGTGAGGTGATCCTCACTCGCGCTGACAAGGTTGATGGCACCCAAACCGTGCCGTCCCGCTGGCTGCTACGTTTGGACCAAGTGTTACAGGCCGTAGGCCAGAAATTGGATTGCGAAATGCCGGGTATTTGGCGCGATTGGCTTAGCCAACTAGATGCTGCTGGGCCGCCGCAGCCGATCCAGGCACCCGCATGCAAACCACCGGTGGCCGCTCGTCCCCGGCGTCTGTCGGTAACTCAGGTAGAGACCTGGATCCGCGATCCCTATGCCATTTACGCCCGCCATATTTTGAATCTTCGACCCCTAGATCCGATCGCGGCCGACCCCGGATTGGCGGATTATGGTAATGCGGTGCATAAAACTCTAGAACGGTTTGTGCAACAATTCCCCGACGAAATTCCAGATGATGCCGAAACCATATTGCTTGACCTGGGCAGGGCCGCCTTTGGCGAAATGTTGGAACGTCCCGGTGTGCGGGCGTTCTGGTGGCCCCGTTTTCAGCGAATAGTCACATGGTTTTTAGCGGAAGAACGCGGCAGGCGGCCCGAAATTCGACCCTTAGTTGCTGAAGCAGAGGGGCGTTTGACCTTGGACGGCCCTGCCGGTTCCTTTGAATTGCGGGGAGTTGCTGATCGCGTCGACCGGCTGGCTGACGGCAGCCTTTGCATCATTGATTACAAGACCGGCGTTGTTCCCACGGAAGCGGAATTGCTGCGCGGCGAGGCGCCGCAACTACCTTTGGAAGCAGCCATAGCTCTAGCGGGCGGATTTTCTGGATTGCCTGCCGGCGAGGTCTCTCGTCTTAGTTATTGGAGGGTTTCCGGTGGGCGGGAGCCAGGCCAGATCAAAGATATTAAGAAGCTCGGCAGTGATCTGGCGCGGCAAGCACAAGAGAGCCTAGCCGAACTGATTGCGAAGTTCGACGATCCCGCCACGGCCTATCTGGCCCAGCCCCGCCCGGCTATCGCGCCTCGTTTTTCCGACTATGACCACCTGGCCCGCATAAAGGAATGGTCGGCCGGCGGACCGGGGGATTTCTAGATTATGCGCGCGACGGATCACCAACGCTTGGCCGCGGACCCTGGCCTTTCGGCCTGGGTCACGGCGTCCGCCGGAACGGGAAAGACCCATGTACTTACCGACCGAGTCTTGCGGCTATTGTTGACTGATTGTCCGCCCGAACGGATCCTCTGCCTGACCTTTACCAAGGCGGCGGCGGCGGAAATGGCCAACCGTCTGCACGGCCGGCTGGGTGCCTGGGCGGCAGCCAGCGAGGAGGATTTGCGGCGAGACCTAACTGACCTGACCGGCCTGACCTTCGATGGCCAAACTATGAAACTCGCCCCCCGTCTGTTTGCCCGTGTCCTGGACACGCCTGGCGGTTTTAAGGTTCAGACCATCCACTCCTTTTGCGAGGCTCTGCTACGCAGGTTTCCGCTGGAAGCTGAACTGGCTCCACACTTTCAGGTGATGGATGAACGCCAGGCGGGGGATGTACTAGACCAGGCCTTGCAGGGGGTGCTGCAAGACGATGCCCAGAGGC
>CAXGCE010000220.1:0-4554 GCA_964007795.1 uncultured Alphaproteobacteria bacterium
GTTCGGCATCCTCGAACTTACCTCCCACGGAGAGAGATATATAATCGACGCCTAGATCAGCCATGCGCAAGGCGATCTGCTGCGCTTCAGGCAAGGCGTAGCCTCCCTTGATAGCCTCTTCGGCTAGAAAACGGACGCCGATAGGAAAATCGGTGCCGGCCCGGTGCCGGACTTCCGCGAAGACTTCGCCGAACATGGCTAGTCTGCCTTCCAGGGTGTGACCGCCATATCGATCCTTGCGGGGATTAAGCCGCGAGAGGAATGAGGACAGGGTATAAGCATGGGCAGAATGTAATTCGACGCCATCGTAACCGGCCTCCCGTGCACGCAGGGCCGTTAGGCCAAAGTCGCGAACGATGGCGTTGATTTCTGATTGGTTCAGCATATCGAGGGTCTGCCGCCAGCCGGATCGCGCCACCTTCATAAAGTGGATGATCTGCAGTACGATTTTGCTATCTGATTCTTCATGCACCCGCTGGACCAATTCCCGGTGGCCAGGAATGAATTCATCATCCGACAGCCGCAATAAAGGTCCGGATTTGGACCCGTGCACAGCCGTCGCCTCTACCACAATCAATCCGACCCGGCCTGCCGCATACCGCCCGTAGCGGTCGATGATGTCGTCGTTGACAAAGCCGTCCTCTCCCGACAACCGCGTGACCATAGCGGGTACAACGATCCGATTCGGCAGAACCATGCCGTTGATGTCTAGAGTTTGCAGCAATTGGTTGGCGCCAGACATCACGCAGCGTCTCTCGGGTTGGCGGATTTTTTTAGTTTGCCCAGCAAGTGGTGCAGATGACCGATATCGTCTTTGTCTAAACCCTCTAACATGCCGTTGATCCAGCTCTCATGGGCTGGGGTCATGGCGTCGAAATGCTTCTTGCCCAGGGCGGTCAGGGCGACACGAGTGCTGCGCCCGTCATCGGGATCGGGCAGGCGTTCCACTAGGTTATTGCCGACGAGTCTATCCACTAGGCCGGTCAGGTTACCGTTAGAGACCATCATGCGGTTGGATAGTTCCGTTAGAGTCAATCCGCCGGATGTACGATCCAACTGTGCCAACAAATCGAAACGAGGCAGTGTTGTGGCAAATTCTTGTCGCAGGCGTCGGCGAATTTCCCCTTCCAACAGATTTGTGCAAGTCAAAAACCGCAACCACAGACGCAATTCCGGCTTATCGCCCCCACGGATGTTTCGGTCCAGTTTGGCCTCTGGCCTCACGTTACATCACCTCGCCGCCGGCGACGGCCACGGATTGCCCCGTCACCGCACAGGATGATGGTAGGCAAAGCCAGGCAACAGTGGCCGCTATTTCTTCCGGTTGGACCAGACGTCCCTGCGGATTGCCGCGGGTCAGGATGGCACGGGCCTCGGCCTCGGTCCTTCCTGACTTCTGGATATTCGCGATAGCATTCAGGGCTATCTCCGTCTCAGTATAACCGGGACAAACTGCATTTACTGTGATGGGGCCTTTTGCCAGTTCTGTAGCCATGGCACGGGTTAATCCCACAAGAGCGTGTTTCGAGGCTACATACCCAGCAACGAAGGGGTAACCCCGCAGACCTGCTGTCGAGGCAATATTGACGATCCGGCCAAAACCTTTGTCCTGCATCCCGGGTAGGACCGCCTGGGACAACAGAAAGACGGCCTGGACATTGATTGCGAATGTTTGCTCCCAACTTTTTAATTCTAGCTTATCCAGAGGCGCCGAGGGCGCGACGCCGGCGTTATTGATAAGTATTGTGATCGGTCCAAGGTCATCCCTTGCGGCCGTATGAGATTGGGCGATGGAATCGGGATCTGTAAGATCCATGACCTGTAGGCTTATTGCTGAGGGGCCGATTTTAGAGAGGTGTTCGCGCCGCTGGTTCAGACTTTCTCGATCGCGCGCAGCTAAGGTTAAATTGACGCCCAATCGAACTAGCTCTTCGGCGATTGCGGCGCCGATGCCACGATTGCCACCGGTGACCAAAGCATGTTGCCCAGCAAGGGGTTTTGCCTGCGGATCATGTTGTTTTGGTGAATCCGCCTTACTAGCCGGCTGCATGTTCGCTGATCCTAATTTATTTTAAGCTTAAAATAATGCAGCGTACCGAGCAAGCAGTATCAAAAATGCTATGATATTTCATCTGGCTGAGATGGAATTATTAACGTCATAGAAATCAACGTGCCCACCGGCTGCCAAGAGGAAGGGACAATGCGAGAGACCTTGGGCGCGATGAAGGCCGCGCAGAGATTGGCGGGCACCCCAAATTTGGCAGTTCGCAATGAACGCCTTTCACGTATCGCAGCCATGGTCAGGACCTATCAAGAGGAAATCGTCGCAGCGGTGGACGAGGATTTTGGCGGACGGGCACGTGAAGAAACTTTGCTTGCGGAGATTTTTACTACGTTGTCGTCCGTGCGTCATGCCCGCAAATATCTACGTCGCTGGATGCGACCCGAGCGCCGGTCATTGGATTTGGCTTTCAGGCCAGCCCGAGCAAAATTGCTACCGCAACCCCTGGGCGTTGTGGGGATAATTTCGCCGTGGAATTATCCTTTATACATGGCTACTTCGCCCCTGGTCGGCGCGGTGGCGGCGGGCAATCGGGTTATGGTCAAGCCATCGGAACACACGCCGCGCACTTCCGCTCTAATGGCAAAAATGATTGGCGGATATTTTGCCGCTGACGAGATTGCCGTGATACAGGGCGGCCGTCGCGTAGGTGAGGTGTTTTCGTGCCTGCCGTTCGATCATTTGCTTTATACAGGTTCGGCGAATGTTGCTCGGAGGATTATGGCGGCGGCAGCCGAAAACCTAACACCGGTTACCTTAGAATTGGGCGGCAAATCGCCGGCGATCATTTCGGAAGACGTGGATTTGGGGACAGCAGCCACTTCCATCGTCCGAGGCAAGTTGTTCAATGCCGGACAAACCTGTGTCGCACCGGATTACGTTCTTCTGCCGCGCAGTATGAGGGATAGTTTCATCGAAGCGGCACTTGCTGCGGCCGCAAATTTCTACCCCACTGTTGGTGATAATAATGACTACAGTGCGATCGTTGATCAGAAGCAATATGATCGAATACAGACCCTGCTTGCCAATGCTGTGGCAGACGGTGCAAAAATTTGCACTGTTGGGGAAGGCGCGGGCCGGAAGGTGCCATTGACGCTTTTAACAAACACCAATTCTGACATGGCAATACGGCGAGAGGAAATTTTTGGTCCTTTGTTGCCATTGGTAGAATACGAGGACCTGGATGAAGCCATTGACTTGGTGAACGATGGCCCACACCCCCTAGCCTTGTACGTTTATGGCCGGAATGCGGCCACCATAGATCGTGTTCTGAACGAAACTAAGTCGGGGGGAGTGGTCGTGAATGATTGCTTTTTGCATGCAGGGGTGGAGGATCTGCCCTTTGGCGGCGTGGGTGCCTCGGGTATGGGGCAGTATCATGGCCAAGCCGGTTTCGAAACGTTTTCGAAACTGAAACCTGTTTTGTATCAAAGTCGCTGGAACGGTATGTGGCTGCTGTACCCGCCTTATGGCCGCCGCACCAATACCATTATCAATCTGCTACTAAAACGTAAGGCAAAAACATGAAGGATGACGAACGCGCTTTATCTCCCACCGGAGCTGACTTTGTCTCTGGTTCAGGCATTCCGATTGAACCGGTCATGGCGATCGAAGGGGGGCGGAGGTTGGGAACCTGGGCATCAAGCCCTTGATGGTTGGTGACAATGTCCTGGTGATGGAAGCGCATCGGGAAAGAGGCTTGGTTGATCCCGAACACGCACACGACGATCACGAATCTATTTGTTATCTGGTGCGCGGCCGCATGCGCGTGGTGATCGACGGTAAGGAATTTATCGCGCAACCTGGTGATGTTTGGAGACATCGGCTCGGCGTTTCTCATTATCATGAGACACTGGAAGACAGCCTTCAGATCGAAATCAAATCGCCGGCCCGAAAGACTTGGGACTGATCTAAGCGGACAGAGCCTTTTTAATCACCGCACCGCAGTAGTCAACGGCCTCCCGGCAGGCTTGCGATGCGTCGTGAAACTGCATAAAGGCATGGATGGCTCCTTCATAGTTAATTACGTTCACGTCCACACCCGCTGCGGATAAAGTTCTGCCGTAGGCCATGCCTTCATCTCGTAGGGGGTCGTATCCAGCAACAATAATCTCCGCTGGGGCAAGCCCGCGGTGGTCGTCGGCTATCAGCGGTGCGTATGTGGGTTCATTGGAGAGGTCCTGACCGCCCGAATATTGTTCAATGAACCAGGTCATGTTTTCTTGGGTCAATAAATACCCGTCTCCAAATGCTGTGTGAGAATGACTATTCATTTCTGGCGCTACGGCAGGATAAATCAAAAGCTGCAAACGCAATATGGGGTCACCTTGGTCACGGGCCGCTATGGCGCAGACCGCTGAAAGATTTCCGCCGGCGCTGTCGCCGCCTATCGCTATCCGTGCGGCATCAGCACCCAGTTCGCCGGCATGATCAGCGCACCAGTTCATAGCAGCGATGCAGTCATCCCGCCCGGCAGGAAAGGGGTGTTCTGG
>CAXGCE010000221.1:0-4551 GCA_964007795.1 uncultured Alphaproteobacteria bacterium
CCTAACACACAGGGCGGTGGCACTCGCGCAACAAGGGGTCATTACGATCTACCAATGAAGGATTGCACCGCCTATCTCGACAATGACATGATCATCGACACGGGCAAATATGTCGTTCCGCAGATGATTGCTAATGTTGAGCCGCGCGATCAAGCTTAATTCCACACGCGAAATTGACAATAGGTTGATCGAAAATTAACAGTGGGCGCCGAAAAAATAAGCCTAATTGTCAAAGTGTATTAATTCGGAGAGGTAGGCCAAATTTCCTTCAATCGAAAATTACTGCGCCGAAAATGAAAACAGAACCGGCAAGTAATACACCCTACAGCCGACATCGAGGTTTGACGTATTTCATGAGTCATGAAAAATGACCGAGACAATAGTCTACCGTGACTACACTCAAGTCGAACTCGACCAAAATTATGATCAGTCGACATTGGTCAAGAACCTGCCGGAATATGTTGATCGCTGGCGTAGAGAGGTGGAGCAGGCCAAGAAATCACTTCGTTGCAAATTGAATGTGTCCTATGGCGATGGTCCCGATCAAGTGGTCGATATATATGGTGTTGATGTAGGAACAGAAAAACCCATCGTCATAAACCTACATGGAGGCGCCTGGCGTCAGATGAGTGCGGCGACCTCAGCTAGTGCAGCAAAGGCATTTGTCAATGTCGGCGCCTTATTCGCGGTCCCTGACTTCAGCCTCGCACCAGCCGTGCGCCTGGATGAAATGGTTCGTCAATGCCGGGAAGCGGTTCAATATCTTTTTTCTAATGCACGCCGATACGGCGGCAATCCAGATCGGCTTTATGTTATCGGTCATTCATCCGGTGCGCATCTTGCTGCTATGGTGGCGCAACAGGAAACGTCTGTAAAAGCCTTCGCCGCCTGCAGCGGAATTTATGATCTGGAGCCTGTGCGCTTGAGCGCCCGCAACAACTATCTTTACCTGGATAAAGCATCGGCGGTCCTCAACAGCCCCATCACCATCATTGGCAAAAACACACCTCCGGCTCTTGTCGCCTGGGGGACAGATGAATTGCCTGAATTCCAACGACAATCCAACAACTTCGCGGATACATTACGGGCGCACCAACGTTCGGTGCGAATATTGGAACAGCCAGGCCTAAATCATTTCGACATGTTTGATCAAATTGCGGACGGCACTTCCAGGCTCTTTCAAGAGATCAAATTATTGTTCGGAATTTAGTGAAAATTATTCCCAATTTTGCAACTAGTGGCACAGTTTATTTGGCAACCCTATAACGTCGTTACAAGACGCTGACGGAAGAGTCAATCTAGCCAAGTTTATACCAGCCTCAGGTTCAAGGCCTAAACCGCCCTTTACAAAACCGGACTTGGCTTAGAACCGCCTAACGCTTGATCAGGGGCAGCACGCCTTCTGCGATCTGGCGCATTTGGTCAAATTGGTCTGGGGATCCTATAACAATTTGAAAGATACGCACACCAGCGTCGATATACTCGTTCAAGCGTTCCGCGATTTGTTCAGGAGGACCGGCGATGGCCCAGCGATCGACTACGTCATCTTGAATTGGAGGGCCGTGGAAGTCTTCGAGATGATCCCTAACTCCTTCCCAACCCCTGCGTGAATCCTCGTTGACATTCATGAAGCAGTTGAACGCAGGGAAATAGCTCTTATCAGGCATTCGCTTTGCGCCAATAGCCTCAATCTGCTTCCAATTTTTGGCGTATTCATCGGGCGAAAGATGCACCGTAATCCAACCGTCGCCATAATCAATTACCCGGTTCAAATTTCCGGGCCGCCATTTTCCCGCTATATTTTCTTTCCAGCCATGATGCACCGGACCACCCGGTTCCCTCGGGAAGTAGATACCGGAGGCGATCAGGACGGGCGGGACCCCTCGTGGCCGGGCATGGCCCAAAGTAATCTCGTTGAAGCGAAAATACTCCCCCTGATAGGAGATTTTGTCGTTCTGCCAGAGCCGGCGCATGACGTCGAGGCATTCATCAAATACCTTGCCGCGTTGCGCGTATAGGTCAGCGGGGCTTAGCCCGGTGTCGTGTTTCAATACCGCTAACCCTTCAAACTCGCGCTTAATCAAGGTTGGAGTACCAGCCCCCATGCCAACCCCCATAATCGCACGGTGGTCCGAAAGTTCGTATAGGGTCGCCCATTGATTAGCGAGTTGCACGGGGTTGCGGACCTGGGGCGTCAAAATTCCAGTACAGAGCCTGATCCGTTTGGTCTGCCCGGCGATGGAAGCAAGTGTCGTGACTGGGCAGTAGGCGGCCGTTGTGCGTCGTCCCATCATGGCATCGTGGACCCAAATCGCGTCAAAGCCCATTGCTTCGGCCTCAACTGCCGCATGGACGAGATCGGATAACCCATATTCCTTGCCAGTGATGCCAGTAACGTTGTTGATGGAAACGCCGATTATTAATTCATCCTTGCGGATAATTGTCCTGCCCTCCTGCCTATTTGATGATCTCTAAGCTACCCCATAACTTGGTGAAATCCTAAGATCGAACCATCTCTTCAGGCTACCGGTCACACGGTGGGCCCAACCGTCAAATGTGACGATATTGGCAGCTTGTTCAAAAGCCCGTGTAGTCGCCGGCTCGTCGCCAACCTCGCACGCCGGAGAAAGATTATTGGGGCAATCTGGCCAAACCAGAGGTGCTCCTGGCAGCATGGCATCACGCGCATCTGCCAGAGCCGGTAACACTTCGTAATCAATATCCACCAGTTCTGCTGCATTCGCCGCAGCAGCGACCGTCTCCGCCACAACAAGGGCGACCGCCTCTCCTACATAGTTGACGATCGTGGGCAGGAATGGATAGTTTTCCACAGTGTATATTTGGAATCCATCTGGCAGGCCCAGTTCTGCGTCCGGCAGACCAACCCAATCAGTATTATGAGGCATCGGCCTCAAGCCGTCGGCGACCGCGTCAGCACCTGTCAAAGCAGCCAGTACGCCGGGTAATTCCAAGGCCCTGGAAACATCTATGGAGCGAATTCTGGCATGGGCATGGGGTGAACGAACCATAACAGCATGGCACATGGATAACGTGGTGTAGTCATCAGAAAATCGCCCCAGGCCGGCCAGAAGCTGGCGGTCTTCTAACCTAGGGAGTGGCACACCAATACCGCCGGCGTGGTTTTCCCATGTGCTGGCACCTATTTCCTCTTTCGATGCCTCGACATGCGGCAGTTTTGTGTTCAGGAAAGTCAATCACCGGAGCGTCTGGCAACCAAGGCAACAGGACGCGATGATCGGACGTCACCGTTGCCTCAGTGACGCCCGCACTTTACTCTCGCGGCCTGTTTAGTTAGGGGAGAATGTCCATGTTGGAGAGTGTGCAACTTGGCAATAGTGGTTTGAGTGTTTCACGATTGTGTTTAGGTACCATGAATTTCGGCGAGCCGGGCCGCGGCCATCAAGGGGATTGGACATTGACCATTGATGAATCCCGCCCCATCTTTGAGGCGGCCTTGGATAATGGTCTGTTCTATTTCGACTGTGCAGATGTGTATGGCCTGGGCGCCTGCGAACGGGTAGTCGGGCAGTTGCTGCGGGAGCTTCTACCCCGGGATAAATATGTTTTGTCGACTAAGATATCCGCCCCCATGGGAAAAAATCCAAACCAGGGTGGTCTGTCACGAAAACATATCATGGAGGGAATAGACGCCTGCCTGCAACGGTTGGGCCTGGAATATGTAGATCAATTGGTCATTCACCGGCACCCACACGGCCGCCCCGGCTTGGCCTGCCCTCCCATTGAAGAAACAATGGGGGCACTGGACGACGTTGTGAAGGCCGGTAAGGCGCTCTATATCGGTGGATCCTCCATGTTCGCTTGGCAGTTTACGGAACTGCAGATGACCGCCGAACGACACGGCTGGACCAAGTTCATCTCCATGCAAAACCATTATAATCTGATCTATCGGGAAGAAGAGCGCGAAATGAATCCCTACTGCGTATCGACGGGCGTGGCATTGACACCCTGGTCACCCCTGGCAAGGGGAATTCTAACGGGATCTTACAGAGACGGCCTAGATGGTGGCAGCACTCCGCGTTCGCAGGGGGCAGATCGTAAACGCACGGAAGGACTATACCGCGGCGAGATGGATTTCAAGATCGACCCCCAGAATCCCGGCTACGTCAAGGTTGACCGCATCTTTTTCAACTTCGGCGGCAAATTCAACCCCGCCCATCGGGAATTCCTCTCCTTGGCCGAACGAGGCCATGCGGGGGCGGAATTCATGTTGGGCGCCATGCGGTTTTATGGCAAGGGTGTCCAGCGTAATGATGCCCTGGCCGCGGTTTGGTTTCACAAATCCGCGATCAAGGGCAACCCGTCCGGGCAACTGGCTTTTGGCTCCCTGCATATACGCGGTTTGGGCGTGAAGGGCCGACTTAGGGTGTCACTCAGATTGACCCGGTCTGGAGCCAGTTTGTATAGATTCATGGGATTGTACGATTATCGCAATAGAAGAAGATCGAAGCTATAATAAATCAACAAGATACACAGACACAGACACACACACGCACGCACTCAGATTCACTC
>CAXGCE010000222.1:0-4537 GCA_964007795.1 uncultured Alphaproteobacteria bacterium
GTTCGAGGATATTGATATTTTGATAATTCCGGCGCAACCCAACGCTGCTCCAACTCTGGCCGAAATGGCGGCGCTCGGCGATCAGGATCCTGGAACGTTAAATGCACTGCTACAATTTACCGCTCCATCTGACGTGACCGGCAGTCCCGCGTTAACATTGCCGGCAGGTTATACAAAAGCCGGTATGCCTGTTGCTTTTCAATTTATTGGACGTCATTTTGAAGAAGACATTCTTTTCCGAGCTGGCCACAAGTTTCAGCTTGAAACCGACTGGCACCTCGCGCACCCAACTATTTAGCGTTATTTCTAGTGTTAACGCCAAGCAAGGTTGATGCGGCGAGTCGCGCGACTTAAAATTGGGTCAAGTCTAGAAGTGTCTGCCAGTTAGGGTCAGGCACAATTTAGTTTTCAGAACAAAGCACTCTAAATGCTGCAGTGAGGTCAGAGAATGCGTTTTGGTGTTCAATTTTTTCCCGATGTCGGGCCAAACGTAAAGTCCGCGCAAACTTATTGGCAAGAAGCCTTACATCTTGTTTCACTTTGCGATGAACTTAGTTTCGACAATGTACGTACGGTGGAGCATTATTTCCATCCCTACGGCGGCTATTCTCCCAATCCAATCGTATTCCTGGCTGCCGCCGCAATGCGGTCGGCCAAGGCTCGATTAATTACCGGCGCCGTGTTGCCGGTGTTTAATAATCCGCTCAAACTTGCAGCTGAGATAGGAATGCTGGATGCGATCAGCGGTGGGCGACTAGACGTCGGCTTCGCCAGAGCGTTTTTGCCTCACGAGTTTGCCCATTTCAAAGTGTCCTTGGATGAAAGTCGCGCACGTTTTGTCGAAGGCGTGGAACAAGTACGCTTGTTGCTGGAGAATGAATTCGCGAGCCACGACGGTGAATTTCATTCATTTGAAAACGTTACTTCCTTACCACGCCCAAGCCAACAACCGCGTCCGCCGTTCTGGATTGCCGCTCTGGCGACGCCTCAAAGTTTCGAAGGCGCCGGTCGCGCCGGGCATGGCATCATGGCGATCCCGATGGCTGGTGGCATGATGGCGGAATTGATCAAGATCTACCGTGAAAATTGGCGGGCTGCCGGGCATCCCGGAAACGGCCAAGTCATGCTGGCGTTCCATATGCTCTGCCATGCCGATGGTGCACGCGCAGCGCAGATTGCCCGCGAGCCACTAAATCGCTACTTGAAATCTCTCGTGGATGGTGCGTCGCATTGGTTGAGTGGCTCTAATTCTGCCGATTATCCCGGATATGACAAGATCATCGCTAGTCTGGATGCGGAATCGTTCGAGACCCAGGTTGAGAAGGGTGCCGCGTGGGTGGGAGAACCTGCGGCGATCATTGACGCCATAAAGCGTTATGATGAAATGGTAGGCGGTTTTGAAATTGCTTCTCTGCAGGTGAATTTCAACACCGTTGCGGTGGAAGATGCCGAGACATCGATGCGGCTATTTTCCGAGAAGGTCATGGCTGTGCTTTAGTCAGTGCATCAATTCCAGGCACTTTTCGGTATTTATAAGAATATTCATTAAAAGCGATCAATTCTGTAGGGCGTAAGGTCTATTCCTGGGACAGTTCCGCTGACTAGATCGGCCACTACGTATCCTGTATTAGGAGCCATCCCGAACCCGTAGTGGCTATGGCCAAAGGCGACGAAAAGGTTAGTGTGACCTGGCACTTCGCCTATGCAAGGTAGACTGTCGGGAAACGATGGTCGTGTGCCCATCCATTCATCGGCATCATCGACATTGATTTTTGGAAACAAACGTTTGGCTAGGACCTTAAAGATCCGTGCTCTTCGATAATCGGGTGGCGCGTCTAGACCCGCAAATTCAGCCGTGCCAGCACAGCGAATCCCATCCAGCATGGAACTTGCGACAAATTTCTTTTCTGTGTCCATTATCGAGTTGTTGATGGTAATGCCTGGATTAGAAATTACTAAGTGATAGCCCCGTTCGGCCTCTAACGGGAGTTTGAAGCCGAGTGGTGTTAGCAGTTGCGCTGACCAGGCACCCGCAGCGACAACTAATCTTTCTGCAGCCAATGGTCCCTGGTTTGTTTGTAGAATCCAACCGCCTTTGCCATCAGGAACAATGGCGCTGACCTGCGTCTGTCGGAAGCTCGCACCCATTCCCTGCGCCTTCTCGGCCAATACCTTGCCAATCCCCCCAGGGTCGAGAGCCCGAGCTTGATCCTTGATAAGGATTGCTCCTTGGTATTCCGAGGACAGATCCGGTTCAATTTCGTGTAACTCCTGTTTGCCAACCCTTTCAAGCGGTACGTCACGTTCAGCACGTATGCGCCAGGACAGTTGTGACAAGTCGGCATCGTCGGCGTTTCGATAGACATGGACGTACATAGAATTTTTAATCAATGCCTCTTGACCAGTGCCCTGTAGGTGGTGGCGATAGAGTTTGATATTAGGCCGGTTAAGGGCATTCATCGCCTCCGAAATGGCGGCTAGGCGCGCTTTGTTGCCAGCTGCGCAAAAACGCAACGTCCAGGGTAGGAACGAGGGAAGGTATTTCCATCGCACCGCTACTGGACCTTCTGGATCCAAAAGCCATCTAGGCACGCTACGCCATACACCCGGCATAGATTGCGGTACACAGGACCATGGTGAAATGACACCAGCATTACCATGACTGGCTCCCGTTGCCGGCGGGTGCCGATCGATCATCTCTACTCTCAAGCCTTTTTCCAATAGAGACAGGGTCACGCAAATCCCAACAATTCCAGAACCTATGACAATGATGCTATCAGTCATGGATAATTTCTCTGAGTTTGGTAGACCTAGTATCCGTCAGGGACGCAGTTTACGAATGATACAGTAGGAAGCGGAGCAGGATGACGCACCTTTTTTTTGAGACAGCACTGCTACCCGAAGGTTGGATTGAGAACGTCTGCGTCGAGGTCGACGACACCGGTTGGATCAGTGCAGTAAAAAGTGGTTCAGACGGTGCAGGAGTCGATTTTCGTGGTGTTATCGGCGTGCCCGGTATGCCGAATTGCCACAGTCACTCTTTCCAGGGAGCGATGGCCGGATTGACCGAGTCTCCTGGTTCCGGACGGGACGGCTTTTTGAACTGGCGCCAAGCGATGTACGGTTTGACCGAGCGTCTGACGCCGGATGATTTGACTGCTATTGCGGCCCAATTCTATGTCGAGATGTTGGAGGCCGGATTTACTGCCGTGGCGGAATTTCACTACCTCCACCATGCAGCGGACGGCTTGCCATACGACGATCCGGGCACTATGTCGTCGGCAATTGTCGAGGCTGCGGTCGAGACGGGCATCGGTTTAACGCTGCTTCCTGTGTTTTACGCCTGCGGAGGATTTGGCGGAGCCACCATCGAGGAATCACAACGCCGGTTTTACACGACACCTGAGTCTTATCTGCGGCTGCTTCAGCGCGTGCGCGAAATTGTTGAAAATATTCCGGATTATGCGGTTGGCGTGGCGCCCCATTCGCTGCGCGCTGTGACGCCAGATCTCCTCACTGAAGTCTTGGCCATTGCCGGAACCGATCGGGTTCATATTCATGTTGCTGAGCAGATTAAGGAGGTCGACGAGTGCCTCATCTGGTGCGGCGCTCGCCCCGTCGAATGGCTTCTTGACAACACTTCTGTTGACGGCCGCTGGTGTCTCATTCATGCAACCCACATGACGCCAGCCGAGAACCGGCGTTTGGCGGCAAGCGGAGCGGTCGTTGGCCTCTGCCCAATCACTGAAGCTAATCTGGGAGACGGCATTTTCGCCGCCGTAGATTTTGTTGGTAACGGCGGTCGAATTGCTATCGGCACAGACAGCAATATCCGTGTCGACGTCGCCGAGGAATTGCGTCTGTTGGAGTATTCTCAACGCCTTCGCGACCGTACCCGAAATTGCTTGGCTGGTACTGTGGGTTCGACTGGCCGAGCCCTATTTGAGCAAGCCCTGGACGGTGGTGCCATAGCATCCGGTCGGCGGATCGGGCGCCTGGCACCGGGTTATCGAGCCGATATCGTGTCACTTGACAGCAATCACTCTGGGCTTTACGCGCGTTCCGGTGATGCCTGGTTGGATAGCTGGATATTCGGTGCGGACAGCCGGGCGGTTTCAGATGTCTGGGTCGGTGGCCAAAACGTCGTTGCTGGCGGGAGGCATTCAACGAAAGAAACCATCGCGCGACGTTATCGTGAGGTCTTATCGCGCCTCATGGCGTCTTAATAGGGGACCCAAAGAAAATCTATTTGAAAAGACTAAGCGCTCCCTTATCGGAAAGGGCGGTTGAATTATCATTGGCATTTGCAGAAACTTTCGTGGCGCAGTCAAGGTAATGAGAATACCAAGCATGTTGCTTCGCCATCTGTGGCGTGCGGGTGGATCAGATAATCCGGCACGAATCCAAAGGGGTTCATAGCCGGTCGATCATTATCTCCACGCGCCTGTTACGTGGGTGGCGAATGCCGTCTTGGGTTGGAGCGAGAGGTTCGGTTTCTCCAACGGCCTGAATCTGAGGCACGGGATCGGTTTTCATG
>CAXGCE010000223.1:0-4518 GCA_964007795.1 uncultured Alphaproteobacteria bacterium
TAAGGGTTCCATCTTCCTCAGTGAAGTTTCAGCCGGGATGGTGGTGGCATCGGAAATTCTATAGCCACCATGGACCGGCGTATCACACCAGCCCGCAACGATCTAGCCGCGGACTGGCTACGCGATCACGTCAAGGCAGAGCAATATGTCGGCGGAGCCCCGCGCACGGTGATCCGCGATGGTGCACCGCTGTATTTCTTGCCTGATCAAAAGGCAGGGCTGGAGAGCCAGTTGATTTATGGTGAAATCTTCCAGGTATATGAAGACAGGGACGGTTGGTGCTGGGGACAGAACTTGACAGATAGCTACGTTGGCTATGTCCCGACAGCTTACTTGGAGGCCAATCTGCCTGCGCCGGACCACCAAGTGGTTGCCTTGCGGAGCCATTTATATGTCGAACCGGATATAAAACGCCCCACGGCAGGGACGATTTCAATTTCGGCTCGAGTCAAAGTAGTGGATGTTTCTGGCAGTTTTTGCCGTATTGCAACAGGCCATTGGGTGCATTCCCGCCATTTGATTTGCCTGGAATACGGCACCCAGGACATTGTTGGCACAGCCATCAAGTTTATCGGCGTGCCGTACTTATGGGGTGGGCGTAGCGCCGAGGGCGTCGATTGTTCATCCCTCGTGCAGATAGCCCTGGCCATGGCCGGTGTCTCGGTGCCGCGGGATTCCGATCTTCAAGAATCCGCAGTTGGGGTAGAGGTCCCCATGGATGATGGGGGAGATTATTCCCGAATTAAAGAAGGTGATTTTGTGTTTTTTCCAGGTCATGTGGGCCTATTCATGGATGATTGGCGTTTTTTGCATGCCAATGCCTTTGACATGCAGGTTTCCCTGCATGGTTTTTCTGACGTTCTGGACCGGGCCAGGAGCGAAAATGCCGGTGTCACTTCAATCCGCCGGTTGACATCATCGACTCGTTCAAGCCGTCACGATTAACGATGTAATGGAAACTTTTCACACTTCAAACCACTCTGTCTTAGCACCGTTTACTGTCCGCAGTTTCCGCTTTCAATGGCCGGCCGATCTACTGACCTCTTGGGCCTTTGAGATGGAAACCCTTATTCTAGGCTGGTATGTCCTGGTGGAAACGAATTCAGTCTTCCTTTTAACTGCGTTTGGATCTTTGCAGTTTGTTGGCACCTTGATATCACCCATGTTTGGCGTGGTGGCGGATCGCGTGGGGCGGCGCCTGGTCTTGTGCACTATGCGAGTCGGCTATACGGCCATGGCAGTTGCGATCATGGTACCTGCCCTGGGTGATGTATTGGACCCCTATTGGGTGCTAGTCGTGGCCTTTTTGGCAGGGATGGTGCGGCCATCGGATATAGTCATGCGCAATTCCTTGATTGGTGATACCGTGCCCGGGCCATGGTTGGCAAAGGCCATGGGCCTCTCTCGCACGACGATGGATTCGGCTCGCATCGCCGGAGCCTTGGTTGGAGCCGGACTATTCGCCACACTTGGTATCGGGCCCGCCTACGTAGGTGTGACCATATTGTATCTGTTTAGTTCGGCCCTGACATTCGGCGTCGATGGACCGCAGCGGAATAGGCCGCGCGGAAGCGACTCGCCCTGGCAAGAACTGACCGCCGGTTTGCGCTATATCTGGCATTCGCCCCAAGTCTTGGCGCTTATGCTGCTGGCCTTTTTGGTCAATTTGACCGCCTATCCCGTAATAATGGGATTGTTGCCCTATGTGGCCAGGGAAATCTATGGGGTTGATCAAAATGGCTTAGGCCACCTGGTGGCGGGTTGTGCCCTTGGGGCCTTATTAGGTTCGATGGTTATGATCAAGATCGGCGATCTTTACCGGCCTGGTCGGATCATAATACTGGGCATAATTGCCTGGTATCTCGCCTTGGCGATTTTTGCACTGCAAGACGCTAAATGGTTCGGTCTTATTGTCTTACTAATCATTGGCGGATTGCAAAGTTTCGCTATGATCGCCATGTCCGTGGCCTTGTTGCAGATTACGCCGGAGCGGTTCCGGGGCCGCATCATGGGTGTGCGCATGTTGGCTGTTTACGGGATGCCCCTTGGGCTACTCGGCACTGGGGTTCTGGTGGAATGGTACGGTTTTGCTATTACGGTCTGGCTATATGCAGTAATTGGCATATTGTGCACAGTATGGGTTACCTGGCGGTGGCGGCGCGACATTTGGCGTTAAAACTAACATTCGACACTAAATTTACCAAGAACAACTGAATTCTGCTATTTCGTTGCTTCCTCATTAGCCGCACTACGGATGAAATCGGTTGAATATAGTGCACCTAGCCCACGATCGTTGCAGGCCGATCATCGGTAAACAGAGCATCAATCGTGCCAAGGCGTCCCTGGCACCCTAAGCTACTACTGTTGACCTGCCGTCCATGATCAGAATTTGGTTAATCTAGAACAAAACAGTTCGAATTAATGTCAGGTCAATTGCCACATCTATGCCGACATGGCTCCATTTTCCCGGTAAAGTCTGTTGCAAAGGTTACAGACTATTAGTATCTCAAATGGTAACCAAGACGGCAGGACAATACGAGGAGCGAAAGTGGCCATGGCACAGATGAAACCTGGCGTAGTGTACGGTAAAGACTATAAAACCTTGTTGACCGCTTGCAAGGATGGTGCCTATGCGTTGCCAGCAGTGAACGTGGTCGGTACTAATTCGGTGAATGCAGTACTAGAAGCCGCCGCCCGAAACAAATCTGATATTATCATTCAACTATCCAACGGCGGAGCACAGTTTTTTGCCGGTCAGGGCATGGCCGACGGGAGTGCGGCAAAGGTTCTAGGTGCTGTGTCAGCGGCCCAGCATGTACATTTACTGGCGGAACATTACGGCGTCTGCGTGGTGCTACACACCGACCACGCCAATCGTAAGTTGCTGCCCTGGATCGACGGCTTGATCGAGGAAGGCAAAAAATACTACGAGGCCCATGGTAGGCCTTTGTATACCTCGCACATGTTGGATTTGTCGGAGGAAACCCTTGAAGATAACTTGTCCATCTGCGTGGATTATTTGAATAAGATGGTGCCTTTGGAAATGAGCCTCGAGATTGAGCTGGGCGTGACTGGGGGCGAGGAGGATGGCGTTGGCTCTGATGTCGATGAGACCGACAACGCTAAGTTGTATACGCAACCAGATGAAGTTCTGCAGGCGTATGACCGCCTCTCTCCGATCGGGCATTTTTCAATAGCCGCCTCCTTTGGGAACGTGCATGGAGTGTATAAGCCGGGCAATGTGCAGTTACGCCCGGAAATCCTGAAAGGCAGCCAAGATCTAGTCACCAGCACCCATAACACCCGCAACAACCCACTGGATTTGGTGTTCCATGGCGGATCTGGTTCCGAAAAGTCTAAGATCGATGAAGCCATTGGTTATGGCGTGTTCAAAATGAACATCGATACGGACACTCAATTCGCTTTTGCCCATGCCGTGGGTGATTATGTTGACGAGAATGCCAAAGCCTTCAAATTCCAGATCGATCCAGACGACGATACGCCGTACAAAAGCAAATACGACCCTCGTAAATGGCTGCGCAAGGGTGAACAGAGTATAGCTGACCGCCTTGACGAAGCTATCACCGACCTGCGCTCCGGGGGCAAGAGCCTTGCTATGAACTAGTTGCCAAGCCCCGTCATTGGCGCATGAGTAGAAATTTTACCGCAGTCGAAAGAACGGTGACGTCACAGGCGGGGACCGATGTTACAGGGACCTGCACTTATGTGGAATTTGCGATTAAGGCCCTGGTTACAAACAGCGCACGTTAGCAAGTTCCACCCAACTACAGGTGATCCAGTTAATCTGAAGCAGGGCTAATCTGAGGCAACATCTTCACTTAGCAGAGTATAAACTGGGATGTGTTGAAGCGTATCTACGCCACCTCCTTGCTGATCATAGGCCATGAAAGCCAAAGTGCCTACGGCCTGAAAAAGCGTTCAGATTTCGCCTTGCATTTTCAATTTGGTCCGATCAGCTAGTAGCTGATGTAAGCAATATCTGAGGTCCAAATGTTGACTAACCCTTGAAGAATTCCATCTAATCCCAATCGCCAAGTGTAGGGTAATCACTCTAGGCCGTAGGTGAGCCGCTTCTGCACATTGACTTCGGCGCAGGCTAAGATGTTGGCGATTTTCTGCCCGGCGTCGCCTTCTCCAAACATAGCCGAGCGGCCATAGAGACCGTGGGCGATCTGAGCCCGAGCTTTGGCTTCAATATCGGTACGATTATGGTCGGCATGTATCACGTTCGGACCATGTTCCCGGTCCGACTGACGGGTACCGATATTGACCGTTGGGGTGCCTAGAAAGGCACCTTCCCGCAAGCCGGACGATGAATTGCCTATTAAACAGGCCGCGTTGGCGATCAGCCGGGCGTAATCCTCCGGGCTAAAATTTCGATAGAAATGCAGCTTGCCGTCACCCACCCGTTCGCGGTGCAGTCGCAAGCCCTTAGAGACATCGTCCGAGCCGGCGTCCACATTGGGCCAAAGCCATGCGGTCTGCACGTCTAGTGCC
>CAXGCE010000224.1:0-4503 GCA_964007795.1 uncultured Alphaproteobacteria bacterium
AAGAATAAAAATCCAGTATGGGTTGCCCAATATTTTCAAACAGAAACAGGCCGATGACGTAGCCCAGCAATCCACCCAACACCGATGCTACTGTGCAAATAGTAGCGATCAGCAGAGCCTTGTGCCGTTGCGCCAGCACCATGGGGATTAGCATCACATCAGGCGGAATGGGAAACACTGAACTTTCGATAAAAGATACAGCTGCTAGGGCCCAGTTTGCTTTACGATGGGCCGAGAGAACCATGATGCGGTCGTATAGGGGACGCAGCATACTTATTTAAAACCTTGCCGCCGATCGATGTCTAGGCTATTCCGCCGCGATGTTCAGAGACTGGCCACCGCCAATACTCGGACCAACCTCTAGGGCTTTTAGGCGGGGCATGACCTTTTCCGCAAAGGTGTGCATGGATTCTTTCGATAACTCGTGCGGCATGCCACCGTAGCTGAAGCCATTGATGAAGCCGGAACAGTCAGTCAATTCCTGATAATCCCGCATGCGGTCATAGACTTGGTCGGGGGTGCCCCAGACCTGCAGGTCAGCCAGAAAATCAACAAAAGCATCCATGCCGTGTTTGTTTATGTTCTTGGACAGACCGCCGTAATATTCATAGCCTTTGATATTCGCAAGGCCCTCGTTGTTGAACTCATAATGTTCTAAGGCGGACTGGCTATAGCGGCGAATGTACTTCTTGTGGATCTCGTTGGCGACGCTTTCATCTTCATGGCAGCCATTGAATACTACCATGAGAGGCTGTGGTGCTTCTTCGCCGTTGTTCATCTCCCGATAGATTTCGCGGTAATTCTCTAACTCTTCCAGGGTTTTGTCCCATGGTTTCTGGGCGATAATCATGATGCCGATGCCCAGACGCGCCATGATACGCGAAGATTCAGGCGATACGGCGGATGCATAGAAACGACCCTTGAACGAGGCGAAGGGAAAGGGGCGAACCCCAATCTTAGGTTGTTTGTAGAACTTGCCGTCGTATTCGATGTGTCCCGTTTCTAGGCCCTGGATCAATGCCTCCGTATATTCCACAAATCGCTCGCGGCTTTCCCCCATGTTGACGCGGAAGCCATTAAATTCGATGCGCCCCAAGCCCCGGCCGACGCCAAGGATCGCCCGGCCATTGGACATATGGTCCAGCACCGCGACTTCTTCGGCAACGCGCACTGGGTCGTGCCACGGCAACACCATCACCATGGTGCCAAGCAGGGCCCGCTCGGTGCGGGCCGCCATGTAAGTGAGAAATTGTAGAGGATTGGGACCCATGGTGTAGTTGTCGAAATGATGTTCGGCGGTCCAGATGCTCTCGAAACCCAGTGGTTCGGCCATATCCGCCATGGACAATTCGTGCTGATAAACCTCCTTGTCGGTATGGTGGCCGCTGAGGTTCTGAAAAAAAGTTGTCATCCCGACATGCATCTGAGCGTTCCTTCCGATCTATCTAAGTCAATAATCCACCATGTCGAAGCGGCCGGGTCAACTGCAGCTTCGGGCGAAGTCTGCAAGTTCGCGGTTGAATCGAGCACTGTCCTCAAAAAACGGTGAGTGCCCAATATCCTGATAAATCGATACCTGTGCTTCATGTATCTTGGCCACAGCATGTTCCCCCATTTCCACTGGCACTAGGTTGTCCGCCGTGCAGTATGTGACCAAGGTGGGCACGGAGAGGCTCGATAGCACTGGGTCAAAGTCAAGTTCTCGGGCGAACATGGCCCGGCGCACCGGTGCGGGTACCAGCATGTTAAAAGCCAGCCAGGTTTCGAACGTTTCTCCGTCAACTGGTTGATTGGTGCAGGCCCGCAGAAAGGTACGGGTGCCGTCTATTCGTTCTGGCAAATTATCCAACAGCAACTTCTTGCGAAATTCTGGCGGGGCGGGTGCATTTGGATCGGTGATCCGCCGCACGCCGGCCGCCACGAAATTAATACCTGCGATGTCTTCGCAGCCGTATCGCTGGCAATAATCCAGCATGATAAGGCCACCATAGGACCAGCCGGCTAGAACCGGTTTGTCCAAATTCAGTTGTTTAATTGCGGCGGCGATATCGTCGGCCCAATTCTGGCCATCCTGATAGGCGGCGTCATCCTCGGGCTTTTCGGAACGCCCGTGCCCCCGATTATCGATGGCAACCAAACGGAACTCTTTCGCCAGATCGCTATTTAGTTGCGCCTGCCAGGACATATGGCTTTGCATGAATCCATGTATGAGGAGAATTGGAGGGCCGTTGGGATCGCCCCATTCCCCTGCCCACAAACTTACGCCGCCGCCACCGATAACACTATATTCCCGGTTCATTCAGTTATCTCCCGCCAAAGTTGATCTAACATCGCTAGTCCGCCCTTAGCTATATAGACTGTCGCTGCCGTGGCCGCCAAACCTCGCAGACGCTCTAAATCATTGTGTATGTATGTATTTCGGGCCTGCGCCGCGCAAATCATGTGACCCAGAAACCGGCCCTCCCATGTCAAAGGCGCATAAATCGCCGAGCCCATGCGTGCGGTTTTTAAGATCTGCTTAAAATCTGCATGCTCGTCGGTGTTCTCCAGTATCAAAGCTGTGTGGTTTTTCCAGACCCAACCGGGATGGCCAGTATCGAGAGGAAAATGCAGGCGATGCTGTTCAGAAGGAAAGCCCCACTCAGCTATCAGAAAATGGGAGGTGTCATCGGGGCTGACCATAAAGACACCCGCTACGTGAAAATTCCGTTCCCCGGTTTTCAAGGCACCGGGCCTTTCGTAGGCCGTGGCATCACCAGTTATCCGTAGGGCACAGTGAACGATTTCTCTTATGGCTGCTTCCGGTTCGGTCTCTTGCGCCGCGGCGGCGGTAGCTCGGGTTAATTCTTCCCAAGGCGCTCCCGTCAGGCTACAGGGGACGACGTCGGCCATCATGGCGGAGGAAACTGCTCCGCCCAGTTCTCTGCAATAGCTTGGCGGGTTGTAATCCAGACATCGGGCTTGGAGGTTACGTATTGCAGAAACTTTTCTAAATAGCCGATGCGTCCGGGCCGTCCAATAATGCGTAAATGCAGACCGAGCGACATCATTTGGGGATCGTTGGCTCCCTCTCTATACAACCAATCAAAGGTGTCAATTGTGTATTGCAGCCAGTCCGCAGGCGTCAGCGACGGTGCTGTCCACATCTTCATATCGTTGGAATCCAAGGCGTAGGGCAGGATTAGTATGGCTTTGCCGAAAGAGGTGTCCCAGAATGGCCGGTCGTCGGAAAAATCGTCCATATGATAGGTGAAGCCTTGCTCAACCAACAGTCGGCGGGTGTTATCGGTTAACAGGTAACGCGATAACCAACCAGCGGGGCGATCGCCGGTAGTTGCCTTGATGGATTTGACCGCTTTGTGGATGAAGTCCCGTTCCTGTTCCTCTTCCATATGGAATTGGTGGACCCAACGCCACCCATGGCTGCAAACCTCGTGTCCACCGTCAACTATGGCCTTCGTAAGCTCCGGAGCTTTTTCTAGCGCCTGAGCGGCGGCGGTGAAGGTGGTGCGCACGCCAAATGCCTGCAACAGTTTCATGATGCGCGGGGCACCGGCCTTCAGACCGTAGAGGTAGTTGCTTTCGTTGGCATAATTGCGAATAGGCTTGTGCAGCGCCACACCCAGTTCGTCTACCACCTCAGGTCCCCGGTCACCCTCGGTGATGTTCATTTCAGAACCTTCCTCCACGTTTACTACGATGGAGAGGGCGATCCGGGCGCCGCCGGGTAGGTTCCATTTGCTCATTAATTGTCGCTATAGCTTGTGTGTATTGTTGGTGGCGCCTTGGTACAATACCTCGCTCTGAGCTTGGGCCGCGCGAGCATGAAAGGCCATGGCATCGGGATCGAAATCCTTAGCCGGCACCGGCGTAGGGGCAAAATTTCCGAATTTGTCCTCGCCTCTAACCAGGGCCGCGCTGTCCCATTCACCAACAATTTGTTCCGTATCGGGTGGCATGAAGTGCATGGAGATGCCGATCCGCCGGTCGGGCGCCCGATTGGGTCCTGAGGAATGGGCCAAGCGGTAGTTGTGGAATGATACCTGACCAGTTTTCAGCGGCATGTAAACAGCCTTTTTGTCATCTATGCCTTCGGCGATTTCCTGCCCGCGGGTCAGCATGTTGTCATTGTGATAACGGTCTTTGTGGGGCATGACTTCGCCCCGATGGGTGTAGGGCATGACCCTCATGCAGCCGCTTTCGACGCTGGCGGGGGAAAGTGCCAGCCATGCTGTTATCACGTCGGGGCTGGACAGGCCCCAATAGCGGGTATCCTGATGCCAGCTAACAAAACTTTCCGAGCCAACATCTTTGATCCAGAAAATGGTGTTCCAGCAAAGAATATTTGGACCAATTAACTGTTCTATGGGGTCAAGTATGCGTGGATCGCGGATTAGGTCATCGAGCCACTTAAAAATCAGATGAGATTTTGCTCGATGATTAGGTGCCAGCTTGCCACCCTGGGTGGCTTCATAGGCTTCTAGTTTTTGGCGCAGGATCGTA
>CAXGCE010000225.1:0-4478 GCA_964007795.1 uncultured Alphaproteobacteria bacterium
CAGGGCCCGCTGGCGTTGCCGCAAGTCGGCAATACGCTCTTCCGTGGACATGGTTTTTTTCTCTATTTTACCACCCATACCCTTGATATCGCCCCCGGCGCAAAACGCCGTGCCCGCACCGGTGATAATCAGTGCGCCAATGTTGTCGTCCTTGGCGGTTCGGGCGAGCATGGCACGTAAGGCGGGCGATAGGTCGTCGGAGAGAGCATTCCGTGCCTCGGGCCGGTTCAGGGTCAAGGTCAATATACCGCCGTCCTGGCTGGCCAGCAGTTGTTCCGTGCCGGTATTAATAGAAGTCGCCATTTCGAGTAATAGCCTCAGTCTGTGCGGAATTGGTCCAGGGTAACGACGTTGTCGCCTGCTTGATCACCTTCTTTTGGTTCTTCTGTTTCGGGCGTTAATTCTGTGGTCGCTGTGGTTTTTCTGTCTTCTTCAATCTGGTCAAATTGCAGGCCAAATTGGACACTGGGATCCAAAAAAGATGTTAAGGCAGCAAAGGGGATGTACAGCCGCTGTCCCTGGTCGTTGAAACTCAAGGTAATCTCAAATGCGTCTTGGTGTACTTCCAAACCCCAAAATTTGTGCTGGATCACAATGGTCATCTCTTCGGGGTACTGGGCCCCAAGATGATCTGGGATATTGACGCCAGGGTATTTTGTTTTAAAACCGATGAAGAAATGATGCTCGCCCAACAAGCCTTCCTTGGCGGTGCGGGTCAACGCGGTGCGCACGACATCGCGTAAGCTGTCTTCGACCAATTGGCCATATTGCATGAGATCTTGGACCATTCCTCCGTACCTTTTCGCCAGAGCATGTTCTTATATTTTTTTGGGTCTACATTTTCGGACATACCTCAAGGCGCGGGGTCGGGTCCAGAAATTTAGTGGGGGGGTTCTGTTGCCCGGTCCCCCCCGTAACCGCGCTTACCTAGTCAATTAGGCAGCGAGCACCATTTCATTATCATTGGCACTTGTAGTGTATGGCCCGATAACGGTGGAGCCATGCCGAACGCAAACCGTGCCTTTATTACGCGCGTCGAACCTATTTCGCCCCCATCAGCATTGCATCTGTCTCAACGGTTCACCTGATTCGGTGATAGATGCATTCCTGGTGGAGGCGCCGGGTACCGCCCCCGGGTCCGCAACGTCTATTCCGCAAAGCGTTTAGCGTCATAGCCGAACAAGCCGGCAGGCCAAATATAGACTTTTCGAGATAATATTTAAAGAGCAAGAAAAATCAGTCCAAGTGCGTGTGTGACACATTGGAGCGGTATGGAGAGGGAGGTATGTTATGAACAGCGATCCCAGTATCCCGTTTGCGACAATGGAGACAATTTGATGCCGGTCAATGAAGCCCAAGAACAGGAAATCGAACAGCTTCGCGGCCAATCTTTCAAGACATCGCGTTCCACAGTACCAGCCATAGAGAATAAGCTGTACAAAGCCATTCCTGTATTGGATCAGGGGTTTATTAGGGTCATTGATTACATGGGCGACGATGGGGCAGTCGTACAGGCGGCCCGCGTTTCTTATGGTCGGGGAACCAAAAAAATTTCCGAGGATCGCGGTTTAATTCGATACCTCATGCGCCATCATCATACGACGCCGTTTGAGATGTGCGAAATTAAATTCCACGTCAAACTGCCAGTTTTCGTTGCCCGGCAATGGATCCGACACCGCACGGCCTCGGTGAACGAATATTCTGCCCGTTATTCCATTTTGAACCGAGAATTTTACATTCCTGCGCCCGAACAATTATCGACGCAGTCACAAGAAAATCGCCAGGGCAGGGGGAATGTTCTGCAAGGAGACGAGGCGGTCCGCGTGCTGGATATCCTGCGTGAAGATTCTGCCCGGAATTACGCCGATTATCAGGAAATGCTAAACGAGGATGACGAGGGAAATGTCATTGATCCCAAACGCAACGGTCTCGCCAGGGAGTTAGCTCGAATGAACCTTCCTCTGAATATTTATACAGAATGGTATTGGAAATGCGATCTCCATAATCTTCTGCATTTCCTCAGCTTACGTGCGGACCCGCATGCACAACATGAAATACGTGTTTATGCCGATGCAATGATGGAGGCTCTGCGTGCATGGGTCCCCATCACGGCGGAAGCGTTCGAGGATTACCGTCTTGGCGGTGTCCATCTGTCCCGCGCTGGCTTAGAAGCGGTGAAGCGGATGATTGCGGGTGAAAAAGTTTCGGCTAAGAATTGTGGCATTGCTCCTCGGGAATGGCGGGAATTGATGGCCTCGCTAGGCCGTGAAGATTGATAATTAGTAGATTTTAATCATTTCGCACAAACGATCCGGGCTAGAATGACGCTATCATAATTTATGTAAGGGGCTGCAGATAACGGAGACTAAGACGAAGTCATACCTTAAATTCATGAGAGGGTTGCGGCACTGGTCCGCCATGGTGTTGAACAACTTCTTCGAGGGCAATAACCGTACCATTAGTTTTCCAAACATGCTGGTTACGGCTCCCCGCGTCTTGACCCCAATTAGTGATAAAGGTCTTGACTCATATTCCAATGCCATCACTGCGGAGGCAAGGGCGGGAGAATTAGTTTATTTCTATCCCTGCCAGCCGATGGCTTTGCTCTCAATCAAGTTGCCAATTTCGTCCTCGCTCATTCCCCAGGACGCCAGGCCGGCGGCCGTGTTAGCGCCTAATTCGGGGGGCGCGGACTTGATGCCAATAGGCGTACGGGAAAATCGCGGCGCGGGTACGGGCTGTTTTACGCCATCGACATCCACGAAGCTGCCCCGTGTCTTCGCGTGGGGATGTTCGAAGGCCTCGTCAAACGTGAGCACTGGCGCAAAGCAGATGTCCGAGCCCTCCATGATTTCACACCATTGATCTCGCGTTTTTTCAGCGAATAGAGCTTCAAATTTTTTTGCCATCGCTGGCCAGGTGCTGCGATCCATTTGCGATGGTAGGTCGGAGGCTTGTAGGCCCAGTTTCTCCAGCAGAATTGCGTAGAATTTGGCCTCGATGGAGGCAATGGAAACAAACTTGTCATCGGATGTTTTATAACAGCGGTAAAAATGTGCCCCACCGTCGAGGATATTGGACGTGCGCTCATGGACCCAATCTCCGGCTGCCAATGAGCCGAATGCACCCGTAGCTAGATATGCCGCACCTTCGGTCATGGCAGTGTCGACGACCTGGCCGTGACCTGATTGCCGAGCCTCAATTACGGCCGCCAAAATACCAACCGCCAGGAACATCGCTCCTCCACCCATATCACCCACTACATTGAGGGGCGGTGTTGGAAGTTCCTTTGGACCAATGGCGTGTAACACGCCGGTCAAGGCAATATAATTGAGATCGTGACCAGCGGCCTGGTTTAGAGTGCCGTCCTGGCCCCATCCGGTCATCCGACCGTAAACTAGTTTTGGATTTCGCGCCAAGCATTCTGCGGGACCCAGGCCAAGACGCTCAGTCACGCCAGGGCGGAAGGGATCAATGATTGCGTCCGCTTGGTCTACCAACTTCAGTACTGTCGCAATACCATCGGGGTGCTTCATATCAATTGCCACCGAAGGGCGGCCCCGGCGTAGAAGATCGGTTCGCGTGGTGCGCGGACTACCTAATCCGGAAGGCGCATTACGGTCTATCCGCAAAATATCCGCGCCCATATCCGACAGCAAACTGCAACACAACGGCGCGGGGCCAATACCTGACAATTCAATAATCTTGACACCGGCTAACGGACCGCCGGATTGGTCCGTTCCATTTACTGTACCCATAGTGTTCCTCGTATTTTGTAAACCCATTACAAATTTTTGCCGGCGGGACCGACTTGCTGTTTCATGATGGTTTCATAGACCTTTAGCACGGCCGTGACATTTTCACCGCCCCCATCCTTGCCGCGCGCCATGCGCATAACGTTGTGTACCTGCGGCCCCAGCAGCAAGGGCATATCCAGTTCATCCGCCAGTTCTAAGGCCAGGCGCAGGTCTTTATAAGCCAGGTCCACAGTGAAGCCAGGTGCAAAATCTCGCTCTAGGGCGCTCTTCGCCACACCGCGATAGCTCATCGAATTACCGGAACTGTTGCGTACAATTTCGTTCAACACAGCCGCATCCATGCCGGCCGCCACACCCATCATTAGTCCTTCCGCGGCCGCCACCATATTAGTAAATGCGATCATGTTGTTGACTATTTTAGCCACGCAACCGCTACCCAATTCGCCTGTATGGACTATAGTTTTGCCGAAAGACTCAAATATCGGCATGCAGCTATCAAACGCCTTCTTATTACCTCCGACCATGATTGCGATAGTGGCTTTTTCCGCGCCCACTACTCCGCCTGAGACGGGACCATCGAGGGCAATCACATCCTCCTCGGCCATTTTATCGGCGATCTTTTTCATCATTGCCGGCGAATTGGTAGATAGATCAACATAGATCGCGCCTGCTACGGCATTCTCCAATATGCCATCTGGTCCCAGTGCGACCGCTTCAACA
>CAXGCE010000226.1:0-4457 GCA_964007795.1 uncultured Alphaproteobacteria bacterium
TGTTCAGGATAGCGTTGCCAATCCGTTGGCAGCTGCAGAGGGCTTCATTCTGATCCCAAATCAAAAAACCTGCCCGCCGCACATCAGCTATGTCACCAAGGAGGAATATAAAATCCTAATCTCCAAGATTATTGATCAAATCGCCGCCCACGCAGACGGCAATCCAATTAATGTCGTCAATGCAGAGGTCCTATAGAAATGAGGCCCCTAGACGGAGTGCACGTCCTGGATCTAGCTACATTCATCGCGGCGCCTTTCGCGGCAACGATTTTAGCGGAATTTGGCGCCGAAGTCATCAAAGTTGAACAGCCAATTGGTGGCGATCCAATGCGCCAGTTCGGCACGGCCACGGAAATCCAAGATAGTAGTTTGGCCTGGTTGAGCGAGGCTCGAAACAAGCATTCCATAACCCTAAACCTAAAAACCCCAGAGGGTGTTGATCTGTTAAAGCGACTGGTCGAACAGACCGACGTGATTTGCGAGAACTTCCGTCCCGGTACTTTGGAGAAGTGGGGGTTGGGCTATGACGTCTTGTGCGCCATCAATCCTAAATTGATCCTGATGCGGATCAGTGGTTACGGCCAAGGGGGCCCATATCGTGATCGACCAGGATTTGCCCGCATTGCTCATGCTGTTGGCGGCTTGACCTATTTGGCTGGTATGCCGGGTGAGGCGCCAGTCACGCCTGGGTCAACCTCGCTGGCCGACTATATATCTGGCTTGTTCGGCACCGTTGGCGTTCTGATGGCGTTGCGTGCGGTGGAGCGTACCGGACAGGGGCAAGAAATTGATATTGCATTGTTCGAAACCATCTTCCGAGTTTTGGATGAATTGGCGCCGGCCTATGCACGCCATGGCACGGTGCGGGAACGCGAGGGCCTAGGCACCCGAAACGTCTGTCCGCACGGCCATTTCCCGACAAAAAAGAAAGGCTGGGTCGCCATTGCATGCACCTCCGACAAAATTTGGCAACGCATGGCTATTAATGTCCTTAATCGGCCTGATTTAGCGGATAGTCATCCAACAACGGCAGCTCGGGTCCAGGACCGGCCCTTGATCGAAGGTGCGGTCAGTGGTTTTACCACCGCCCACACTGCAGAAGAGGTCGTCGGCATATGCAGCCGGGGTGATGTGCCTTGTGGGCGCATCAACTCCATCGCCGATATTTTCGCTGATCCTCAATTCGATGCCCGAGGCACCTTGCGCCGCATTCAACACGCAGTGCTGGGCGAAATTGTAATCCCCGATGTCCTCCCAAGGCTTTCAGCATCGCCCGGAAATGTCGATGCATTGGGGCCTGAGTTGGGTGACTGGAACAAGGAGATCTACCAGAATAGGATTGGCCTTACGAAAAACGAACTAGGTATATTAAGGAAGAAAGGCGTCATTTAGCCTCCGGGGCCCCTTGTAGCGCACCCGGAGTGGTCTCATCGCTTGCCAGGATGAATAGGCTATGCTACGAAACGCCGCGCCTTACAAAAGGGCTATCCGAGAGGTTATCTTTTTGTAGGTTTCCGCAAATGATTTCAAGGGCTTAAGCCTACCCGCAAATGAATTTTGATCTGTAATTTTTATTGCAGAGATTTCGCCAAAGGGACCCCGCAAACGTGTCAGCCGAAGGAAGCGTCGTAACCGGCATTGCAGGACGGTACGCAACCGCATTGTTTGAACTTGCGCGCGATAGCGGTGTGCTGGACGAAGTATCCACCGACGTGGCCGACCTGGGCAATATGATCGACCAGTCAAATGATCTGAACCGTCTCTTGCGTAGTCCTGTGATCGCCTCTGAAGACCAAGGCAAGGGTATGGCTGCTTTAATGGATAAGGCTGGCGCTACGGAACTGATTACTAACTTCGTCGCGGTGGTAGCGCAAAATCGCCGCCTATTCGCTCTGCGCGATATGGTTAGGGATTTTCGCACCCTGCTATCAGCACACAAGGGCGAATTAGTAGCCGAAGTCACCTCGGCAAAAAGCCTGAACGACGAACAGTTGGCCAAGATCAAAGACCAGTTGACAACTTCCATGAAGACGGATGTGCAAGTTGAAACCGCAGTGGATGAAAAGATCCTGGGCGGAATTATCGTTAAGATAGGATCACGCATGGTTGATTCATCCTTGCGTACAAAAATTCAGAATCTCAGATTTGCCATGAGGGGAGTTGAGTAATGGATCTGCGTGCTGCAGAAATTTCGGCCATCCTGAAGGAGCAGATCGCCAACTTCGGTACGGAAGCCGAGGTCTCGGAAGTTGGCCAAGTCCTGTCAGTCGGTGACGGCATCGCCCGAGTATATGGCCTGGATCAGGTCCAAGCCGGCGAAATGGTCGAATTCCCTGGCGGCATCAAGGGTATGGCTCTGAACTTGGAAAGCGACAATGTCGGCGTGGTGATTTTCGGCGACGACAGCGGTATTGCCGAAGGCGATACGGTGAAGCGGACAGGCGACATCGTGGACGTTCCCGTGGGCAAGGGCTTGCTGGGCCGTGTGGTGGACGCCCTAGGCAATCCCATCGATGGCAAAGGACCCATTGAATCAGAAGAACGCCGTTTGGTTGAGGTGAAGGCACCCGGTATCATCCCACGTAAATCGGTGCACGAACCAATGCAGACCGGCCTGAAGGCGCTGGACGCCCTAGTCCCCGTTGGCCGCGGCCAGCGCGAACTAATCATCGGTGACCGGCAAACAGGCAAAACGGCCGTCGCGATCGATACCTTCATCAATCAAAAAGAAATAAATCGTGGCGACGATGAGTCCAAGAAACTGTATTGCATCTATGTCGCTGTCGGCCAGAAACGATCTTCGGTGGCCCAGATTGTAAAATCGCTAGAGGACAGCGGCGCCATGGAATACTCCATTGTTGTCGCCGCAACCGCGTCGGAGCCCGCCCCTCTTCAATTCTTGGCACCATACGCCGGTTGCACCATGGGTGAATATTTCCGTGACAACGGTATGCATGCGGTAATCGTCTATGACGATTTGACCAAGCAGGCCGTGGCCTACCGGCAAATGTCCTTGTTATTGCGCCGCCCGCCTGGGCGCGAAGCCTACCCAGGCGATGTGTTCTATCTACACTCCCGTTTACTGGAGCGGGCCGCAAAGATGAACGACGACAATGGTCTTGGGTCCCTCACAGCGCTGCCTGTGATCGAGACCCAGGCCAATGATGTCTCGGCCTATATTCCCACTAATGTGATTTCAATCACGGATGGTCAAATATTCTTAGAAACAGATCTGTTTTATAAGGGCGTCCGTCCCGCCATTAACGTCGGTCTGTCGGTGTCCCGCGTGGGTTCCGCCGCGCAGGTAAAAGCCATGAAAAAGGTCGCGGGCACTATCAAACTCGACTTGGCTCAATACCGGGAAATGGAAGCTTTTGCTCAATTCGGCTCAGACCTGGATGCCGCGACCCAGCAATTGTTGAGCCGAGGAGTGCGTCTCACCGAGCTTTTAAAACAGGATCAATATGTCCCAATGGCCGTGGAAGAGCAGGTTGTTTCGATTTTTTCCGGCGTACGTGGCTACCTGGATGGCATAGAAGTGGATCAGATTGGCCGCTTCGAACAGGAACTCCTGAACGATATGCGTGACAACAAACCAGAAATACTGTCATCCATCAGGGAAACAGGTGACATGTCAGACGACGTGGAAAAAGAATTGACGGCGCATTTAGAAGAGTTCGCCAAGAAGTTCGCATGAGTTCTTGAGAGCGTTTACCTGATCGACGGATAATTTGGGGCGCCTGAATAAATGGCCAACCTTAAAGAACTGAAAAACCGGATCACTTCTGTCACCTCGACGCAGAAGATCACCAAGGCCATGCAAATGGTGGCAGCGGCCAAATTACGTCGCGCGCAAGAGGCGGCGGAAAACTCTCGGCCCTATGCCCAACGGATGGAACGGATGATCGCCTCCGTTGCGTCCAACTTACCCAGCCTTGATGCAGCCCCCCCAATGGTCGTGGGCACGGGCAAAGATGACGTACATTTATTGGTAGTAGTAACGGCCGAACGGGGCCTGTGTGGGGCATTTAATACCAATATTGTCCGTACCGTCCGCGCCAGGGCTCGGGAGTTGAAGGATAGCGGAAAGACGGTCAAACTGTTTTGTGTAGGCCGCAAGGGGCAAGAAAGTCTGCGCCGTGATATGGAAGACGACATTGTCGAATATGTTACACTGCGTGACGTCAAGCAGCTTTCCTTCGCCGATATTCGGCAGGTGGCCGAAAAGATATCGCAAATGTTTTCTGATAGCGAATTCGACGTATGCACAGTCTATTTCAACGCCTTCAAGTCCGTGATCAGCCAGATCGTGACCGATCAGCAATTAATCCCCGTCAAGCTGCCAGACCCAGATGCCGAGGCTGATGAAGATACGGCTGACCTAGGCGGCGCGATTTATGAGTACGAGCCAGAAGAGAATGATTTACTTGGTGTCTTGGTGCCCCGGAATATCTCCG
>CAXGCE010000227.1:0-4423 GCA_964007795.1 uncultured Alphaproteobacteria bacterium
GCAAGCAAACCCGCGACCTGCTGGGCCGCATGAAATCCGCAGGCATGTCCATCGTGATCACCAGTCATGATGCCCAGCCCTTTGAAACGCTGGCGGACGTGCGCTTTCAGTTGGAGAACAACCAGCTACGCCCCTGCGAATTGCACTCCACCGCACGGGAAAGCGTTTGACGATTCTCCCCCCTGTCCTACGCTGATCATACATGAATGACACGACTCCGTTTCCGGAGTCCTTCCACTCACTGACCACACGGAGATCACGACATGGGAACCTTGGCGGGCAAGACCCTTTTCATCACTGGAGCCAGCCGGGGCATTGGCTCGGGCATCGTGGAACAGCTTGCCAGCCAAGGTCATGTGGTCGGCTGCCTTTCCCGCAAGGGTATTGGCCCGGAGGATCAAGAAGTGTCGGGCCGTCTTATTAAATTGCCATGTAATATGGAGAACGAGGATCAAATTTCCACTGCCATCAACACACTTGTGAAGGAAGCTGGCCGGATCGACGTCTTGGTCAACAATGCGGGCCTTCACCTCGAGGGCGTTAGTGCCTTAGTCTCCAAGACGGATTTTGAGAAAATTCTTGCAACCAATATCACCGGGCCGTTCCTGGCCTGTCGGGAAGCGTATCCTCATATGGTTGCCAATGGCGGAGGCCTGATTATCAATTTGGGATCGTTCTTTGATCGGCTGGGGGCAAAACGGAATCTTGCCTATAACTGCAGCAAATCAGCCCTTGGGGCATTGACCCGCACCCTCGCCGTAGAATGGGCCAAGGACAAAATCAGGGTACTTAATGTAGCACCGGGGTTTGTAGCGACAGACCTGAACGCTGACTATATGGCTAATGACACCTTCAAGAATTTTGTCCGGCGACGCATTCCCGTGGGCCATACCGCCGGCGTGGGGGAAGTTGCCCGGTTAGTAGCTATGCTGGTGGACATGGATTTGCCGAGCCTGACGGGAGAGACCATCTTTTTAGATGGCGGGCAAAGCATCAATCAATAGGACAGCCAAATGAAAGTCCTCAATCGCCTAGATAACAGTCTCGACCTGCCAGAAGAAGAACGTTTGCTACTAGATGCCGTGCGCGCCCTGTGTCGAGATCAAATTCGCCCGCGCGCGGCAGTCTACGATAAAAGCGGCGAATTTCCCTGGGACAATATCGACGGCATTAACGAATTGGGCCTGAACGGCATGTTCATCCCCGAAGAATACGGCGGCGCGCAGATGACCTACTGCGCTTACCTCGCCGCCGTGCGGGAAATTGGGAAGGCCTGTGCCGCCACCGGTCTGATTTGGGGCACCACATTTCATGCGATCAAGCCAGTCATCGATTTTGCTAACCATCAACAAAAAACACAATTTCTGCCGCGCATTGCTCAAGGCGGCCTCGCTTCCCTGTGCATTACTGAGCCCACGGCGGGGTCCGATGCCACGCACATGAAAACCCGATTTGTGCCTGACGGCGACCATATAATCGTTCAGGGTGGCAAAACATTTATCTCCACCGGTGATCACGCTGATCTTTTGGTGGTGTTTGGCAAATGGTCAGAGATTGAAAATGATAAGAAGGCGATTTCTGTTATCCTGATTGAAAAGGGCGCCGCAGGTCTGTCCGTCATAGGCAAAGAAGACAAAATGGGCCAGCGTGCTGCTTCCACCGTGTCCTTGTCCTTTGATGACGTACGTGTCCCACAAGAAAATTTATTGGGCGAGCCTGGCGACGGCTTAAAAATTCTGTTCACCGCCTTGAATAAGTCCCGCCCCTCGATCGCGGCCCATGCGCTTGGCATAGCCCGCGCCGCCTTCGAGGAAGCTGTGGCCTACATCAATAAGCGCCAGCAATCGGGCCAGAATATTATCGATTTTCAAGGCATCCAATTTATGTTGGCCGATATGGCGACGGACCTAGCCTTGTGTGAAAGCTGGCTGTGGCGAATTGGAGCCATGATAGACCAGGGTGAGGAAGATGTGGGTATTGAAGCATCCATGTTGAAGATGCGGGCCTCTGACCTGGCCATGCGTATCACGACTGATGCGGTGCAACTACACGGCGGTTATGGCTATTGCAAGGATTACGCGGTGGAACGCTATATGCGCGATGCCAAAATTACACAGATCTATGAAGGCACGAACCAAATCCATCGGCAATTGATCGGCCGGTCTTTCATCGAAAGGTAAGGTAGCTGTCCCGGTCCAAGGAATAGAAACTTAAATTCAAACCATAGTGAAAACGCAAGCCATCTGATCGCAAACCAAATTTCCTTGGTACATTTTGCGAGCCCGTGTTCTCCGGGCGGGTCACGGCGACAATAGGGTCTCACGCTAGCTCTCTGAAACCGTAATCGAGTACGCGGGTCCCTACTTCTGTCGCCACACCCTGACCCCAGGCAGCTGTGACAAAGTGGTAACCGATTTCGATGAGGCCAGAACCTTCAAGAGAAACCAAACCGCGCCGCCCGAGGCTTTCTCCACCATTTTCCCAATCCACATACCGCCAACGTGCGACCAGTCACTAGTCATACGCTCCCGTGTTACCTCACGTCGCTGCTCCGCTTCGGGCTGCTCATGGAATTAGAGCTTACGCCCAACATCATTGTCCATATCCATGGTGACGCTAAGTTCCAGGTCGCCTAATCCCCATGGCCGAAGCCGCAACCGGTTTATTTGAAGCCCAGGCTGCATAGGCGGATGGCAACGACGTCCCCGTAATCTGGCAACGCCAAAGGATGCGTCGTTGATCAGGGTCAAAGGCATCCCGCCGGTGCAACGTGGAACGGTTGTCCCAGATCAGCACGTCTCCACGCTGCCATTGATGGCTGTATACAAAGTCTGATCCTACGCAATAATCCCAAAGGTGGTCCAGCAATGCCTCGCTATCTTTAAATTCCAGATCCTGGATATAGGCATTGGTCCGGCGGCCGAGGAACAATGCGGCGCGGAGCGTTTCGGGATGCTTAATGACCATGGGGTGCATGGTTCCCGGTGCATTCCGCGCATCAATCACCTCGTCCATGCCCTTGCGCAACTCGCCGGCCGATGTGTACGAGGAATTGTGCAACGCCCGCCGCCCTTCAATTTTGGTACGTAGGTTATCGGGCATATTTTCCAACGCCAGGTACATATTGGCATACCAAGTATTTGCGCCAATTGGTGGCACTTCATATCCATACAATACTGAAGCCGTCGGCGGCACGGCCAAATAAGTCATGTCCGAATGCCACTCCGCCTCGCCCGCGCCAAGAGCGCCAATGGGTCTACCGTTCTCTATGACATTGGAAATTATCCACATATCCTTGTCGCTATCAGCGCCGGCATCCGCCCGCAAATCGTTTTCATTGCCCGGCGGCGGTTCCAACGCACCAAAACGGGCCGCAAATGCAGTTAGCTGCTGAGGTGTCAGGTTCTGACCCCGAAATAGCAAAAGGCAATGATCTAGCCATTCCCGATGGATCACGGCGAAAGTTTCGTCATCCAGTTCGGCGGCTAAATCCACACCGTCCACGCACGCGCCTATGGCGTCATTGATAGGGGTAATTTGCATTTACAGGCTCCAAAAATCGAGGCTGCCGTGGATAACACACTGCAAAGAGCGCGTACAATATATTTGGGAGGAACGCCCGAACCATGCAAAAAGGGGGCATTGATCTTAGAAGGGACGACAACATGAGGATAGACTTGGTGGATTGGAACGGACGCGCCTTAGTGGAAACTGAATGGCTAGCAGATCATCTTAACCATCCCAAATTGCGTATAATCGACGCCTCCGTCATCATGACACGGCAGGACGACGGCACCTGGATGCCTAGCAGCGGATGGGATGATTATCAATCCAACCATATCCCCGGCGCTCAGTTCGTGGATCTACTGGCCGAGTTGCAGGATCAAGATGCGGACTTGTCACTTATGCTGCCAGGACCAGAGGCCTTCGCGACGGAGATCAGCGCCAAGGGTATTGGCGACGAACACATGGTCGTAGTCTACGCTACCGCCGTACCTTGGTGGGCGACGCGATTTTGGTGGATGCTAAAGGCAAACGGCCACAACAAGGTGGCGGTATTGGATGGCGGAATAAAAAAATGGTGCAGTGAAGGGCGTCCCATTACCGAAGACATACCCAAATTTTCCCCCGCCATTTTTAGCGCCAAACAACGGCCGGAGTTGATCGCTGACAAGTCGAAGGTCCAAGCTGTTTTGAGAGGGGATAATGGCGCAGTTATCAACGCCTTGTCACCTCAATTGCATAGCGGCAAGAGTGACCTGGGCTATGGTCGGCCGGGCCGGATCGCTGGGAGCCTCAACCTGTCCGCTCTGAAGTTGATCGACCACGACACCGGCGCCTACCTGTCAGATGATCGGTTACGTCAGGCCGTAACTGGTGATTTGGGCGACCTCAAGGGCGAAGCCATTTGCTATTGCGGCGG
>CAXGCE010000228.1:0-4409 GCA_964007795.1 uncultured Alphaproteobacteria bacterium
TTATAGATATATCAAGCAGTGTTGGAGATTTAGCTATTGAAGATAATTTAAGTAGAATAGGTATGCATGAAGCTGCAGCAGATATTTTTAATGTTGAAGATAACCCAGAGTATGACTGCGAAAATTGTTATAAGGATGAATTGGAAATTGATTTTAATAACCCGGATACTTGGATTGATTTTTATTTTCCTCATCCTGAGTGGGAGGAAGAAATTCATGATTTTATTTTTAATGGTAGAACTGATTTAAGAAAAGATATTAGACATTTAGATACATTCAATTTACCTGAATTAGATCATAATTCAACAATCTTTGTTAATGAAACAATATATTACATTCAGCAGGCATGGGATATAGAGATTGAAACTGATCAGAATATATCGTATTTACCCTTTCCCCAGCAAGATAATCCTTACGCATAGCTATCTCTTTAGCTAGGGCATTCAACAACCGTCCTTTATTTTTAGTGGCCGTTGAAAAATGGAAATTACAATAATGGCATGCCTGCTTACAATAGGGGATATGGATATAAATTCCTGCCATCTGGAATTATTTTTGCAAAACAATTCTAAAGGTAGTTCCTTTTCCTGCTTCTGAGCTTTTGACAAACACTTTGCCCTCGTGGTAGTTTTCTATGATTCTTTTGCACAATGACAGGCCAAGGCCCCAGCCACGCTCCTTAGTGGTAAATCCCGGCTGGAACACCCTTTTGTACAACTTTTTAGCCAAGCTAAACCGCGCCTGCAGGAGATCGCGGCGGCGATAATCGAGGGCGACGATGGTGGCGCGGATGAATTGACGGAGACGGCTCTTACGGAAGGTATCGATGCCATCGAGATTATGGATGATGGCCTGATCGGCGGCATGGGTATCGTCGGTATAAAATTCCGGGAGAATTTCGTTTTCGTGCCGGAAGTACTCAGTTGCGCCCGGGCCATGCGTGCTGGCATGGCGCATATCGATCCGATCCTCTCTGCCTCCGGCGTGGAAAAGCAGGGCACAGTTATAATGGGCACGGTGAAGGGCGATCTGCACGACATCGGAAAGAACCTGTGCATCATGATGCTGCGTGGATCCGGCTTTGATGTCATCGATCTAGGTGTGGACGTGGCCGAAGACACTTTTATTGATGCAGTGGAGGAAAGCGGTGCCAAGGTCTTGGGCATGTCTGCCTTGCTGACTACCACCATGCCCAATATGGGGCGGACCATCGAGGCTTTTATCGATGCCGATTTGCGCGACGAGGTACAGATTATGGTCGGCGGCGCGCCCGTGACCCAGGAGTTTTCTGATGATATGGGTGCCGATGGTTACGGCGCTGATGCCCTGAGCTGCGTTGCCGTTGCCAAGGAACTGATCGCGGCGGCCTAGCCGTCTCCAACCAAAATACCCATGCCAGGCTCTTCAAAAAAAGACTATCAGCAACGCCTCGACAAAATTACCGGAATTTTTAGCGATATTCTGGGAAATGCCCAGGATCAGATGAAAGGGCAGGGGCGTTGTCCCTATCGCACAGCCAAGGACGTCTGCACCGCTAAATTTGGCTGTGCCAACCGCGAGGATCCGCGAGATCGAAGCGAGGCGCCCATCTGCGCTCATGATGGCAACCTGGATTTCCGCACCGCCTGGGAAACTCAACCCGAAAGTTACGAGAAAACTAAAATCAAAATAGAACAAGTAAAACTGGAAGCCACGGACCGGCGCAAGGACAAACGGGCGGGCATGGAAGGCCAAATTGCGCCGGCCCAGACATTGTTCGACCTTGCTGATGATCGGCAATTGCGCCTGGCCACCTCGTGCGGCCGTTACGGCGAATGCCACGAATGCATTGTCACCGTGAACGAGGGTATCGATGCGCTAGCGCCCCGTTCGGAAGCCGAAGAGTTTCTAACAGACAACTACCGTTTAGCATGCCAGGCGGAGATTATTGACGCCATGGCGCAGATCACGTTCGAACCGCTGATCCGCACTCCACGCATCCTGCACACAGCGTTTGATAAAGCTATTGACCTAGACCCAGGCGTTCACCGCCAGGGCGATGAAATCTTGCGTGATGGCCAAGTCATCGACAAGTACCGCGGCCATGTTTACGGCCTCGCCATCGATCTGGGCACCACGACCGTGGCCGCCAATTTGATCGATTTGGAAACGGGACACTCCATCGCCGTGGCCTCGTTTGAAAATCCCCAGCGTTTCGGCGGCAGTGACGTCATGCACCGCATCTCCTATGACGGTGGGCCACACCGGGGGGAATTGCATAAGGTCCTTATCAACGCCTTGAACCGGGAGATCGAGGATCTTTGCACCCGATTTGCATTCAAACGCCGGGAAATTTACGAAATCGTGGTCGCTGGCAATGCCACCATGCGGGACTTGTTTTTTCAGGGTGATGTCCAGCCCATTGGCCAGCGGCCATATAAATCGCCCATTGAGCTAGCCTTTCTGGCTGGAGAACGGGAGACCACCGCCCTTGCTATTGAAGCGCGCAAATTGCGCCTGCGTGCCCATCCAAAGTGCCTGGTACATGGCCTGCCCCTGATCGCTAGTCATGTGGGGGGCGATGCCGCTGCATCTTTGTTGGCCTTGAATATCTCCCCCGACGACCCTGAAATCACCATGCTGGTGGATATGGGCACCAATACTGAAATTGTGCTTGCCGGCCAGGGCCGCCTAATGGTGGCCTCAGCCCCCGCAGGCCCGGCTTTTGAGGGAGGTCTGGTGCAACACGGCATGGCCAGTTACGACGGCGCCATCGAGTCCGTATGGCTAGAGGGCGTGGAATTCGGCTGGCGCACAATTGGCGATGTGGCGCCGGTGGGCCTGTGCGGCTCTGGCCTAATCGACATACTGGCTTTGTTGTTGCGAAGCGGTGCCATGGACGAGAAGGGGGCACTGGCGCGGGAGAAGGGCCGACGCAATGCGGAAGTCGTGGTAGCGCCCGCTCATGGCATCACCATATCTGGCCTGGATATTTCGCACCTGTCCCAGGCCAAGGCAGCCTCGAACGCAGGGCAGACCATTCTCATGGATCGGTTTGGCGTTAATTCCGCTCAGATTGACCGATTGTACCTGGCAGGCGGATTTGCTTCCCATGTAAATGTCAGCAATGCGGTCGAAATTGGGTTATTGGCTCCCGTGCAGGCGGATCGGATCATCAAAGCCGGCAACACGGCATTAAAAGGCGCAGGGGAGGCTTTATTAAACCAGAACCGGCGTCTTTATTTGGATCAACTGGTCCGCCGGGCCGAACATGTTGAACTGGAAAGCGAAACAAATTTCTTCGATATCTTCGTGGAAGCCTGCTTCTTTAAGCCCATGGCCAGCGTTTAGAGGAATTAAGTATGAAAATTGACGGCTTGGACCGCGAGTTCATTGTGATTGGCGAGAATGTGCACACCACGCGGGTTTTGCTTCGCCGCAATAATCGCGTGAGAGTGGACGACAATGGTGCTGATGCCATCAGTTATATGGATCAGGCCGGTAATACGAGATTTCTGGTCATCCCCGAGATCATTAAGGAAACCCAGGATTTCCAGGAAGGCCGGATCAAGCACGTCAAGGCGGCCCTGCAAATTGCCATGGCCGAGAATTGCGACACCGGGTTGGATTATATTCGGACCATCGTCACCCAACAGGAAGCGGCAGGGGCCGATTATTTAGATATCAACGTGGACGAGGTCTCGCTAAAAAAGGCGGAACAAATAACCGCTATGCAATGGCTGGTCGATAATGTGATGAGGATGGCAACGCGGCCATTGTCAATCGACTCCTCTGACATTGACGTCATATCTTCTGGTTTGGCCACTTATGATGGGCGCAATGGGCCCCCTTTGTTGAATTCTGCCTCCATGGAACGACCGACAGCATTGGATTTGGCCCGTGAACATCACGCCGCCGTGATTGTTACCGCGGCCGGCGAAAACGCCATGCCAGATGGCACTGTCGGTCGGGTAGCCAATGCGACCACAATGATTGAGGCGGCCATCGGCAAAGGTATTGCTACACACGACATCTTCCTCGACCCATTAGTCTTTCCCGTCGCCGTGGATCCTGAATATGGCCGCCATTGCTTGGATGCGATCCGGGAAATTCGCCACCGATTTGGTCCAGAAATTCACATAACAGGGGGCTTTTCAAATGCATCCTTCGGGGTGCCGGCGCGGATGTATATCAATGAGGCATTTTTGCGCCTTGCAGTCGAGGCCGGCGCCGACAGCGGCATCATGGACCCGGTGCAAAACGATCCAGTGAGCGCCCTGACAGCAAGCAAACCATCTCGGGCCGTTTCCTTGGCGACCGATGTAGTTTTGGGTCAAGATGCGGATTGCGCCACCTACATTAAGGCTTGGCGCAAGAAGGAACTGAATTGAAAATTTCCTCAAAATGTCCTCGCCGGTATTAATTATAGA
>CAXGCE010000229.1:0-4397 GCA_964007795.1 uncultured Alphaproteobacteria bacterium
TCGATGATCCCTGCCGCGCAACAACTTTAACAAACGAGGCAGGGAGGGGATGTCTTCGCGATGGATTTCTACCAATTTCAGGCGGCCGGGGTCCGCCTCGACAATGGCGCCATGAAGAGCCTTGATCAGGCTGCTTTTCCCCATGCCGCGCGCACCCCATAACAGAGCATTATTGGCTGGCAGCCCGGCGGCGAAACGGCGGGTATTCTCACCCAAGATTTCACATTGGGACTCGATGCCTTGCAACAGGTGTAGATCAATACGGCTGACTTCCAGGATCGGTTCCAGGCGCCCTTCGTCTGCAAGCCAGATGAAGGCGTCAGCGTCGTCGAGGTCCATGCTGTCCAAGCGGGGCGGCGACAGACGTTCCAGCGCGTCGGCGATACGGCCCAATAGCAGGGTCAGTTCGGTGGTGTCGATGGGTTTAGAAGGGGCCATAGGATCGATCAGCCTTACTGGATAAAGAGGGGCGGAACCTAGTCGCCGGGATGGCAATGGTCAACTCGGTGATAAAGGGCCCATGTAGGGCCTTGAAAAATCACTATATAAAGGGTACTTGCAAGTCGTCTTTAACGTTTGCAATCCCTTATGGCGGGGCTATAGTCCGCCCGCCTTAAGCTAGATATCGGAGAATTTCATATGCTAATTTCGCCCGCTTTCGCACAGGCCGGCGGCGCACTGGGTGGCGATATGTTTGTTCAGTTGCTGCCCCTGTTGCTGATATTTGTGGTTTTTTGGTTCTTCCTAATCCGACCGCAGCAAAAAAAGGCAAAGCAGCATCGGGAAATGGTCGCTAGCGTGCGCCGGGGAGACCAGGTAGTAACCGGCGGCGGTTTGTTGGGCAAAGTGACGAAGGTTCTCGACGAGAACACGGTGCAGGTAGAATTGGCAGAAAATGTCCGCGTAAAAGTTCTCTCCACTACCCTGCAGGACGTCTTGAGCAAGGGTGCTCCGGTTGCCGGTGCCAAGGACGACACCAAGGCAGAGAATAAGTCCGACGACCGCAGTGCCAAGGACGGCAACGAAGCCCCTACGCAGAAGAAATCCATGTTCGGTTTTGGCAAGAAATAACCAATAGCGCCCCACAACATGCTGTATTTCGCTCCTTGGAAGATTACGCTGGTTATTATTCTGTGTTTGGCGGGTGTGGCCTTCACCATTCCGAATTTTCTCTCTGAAAGGACTGCCGCAGTTCTGCCTGATTGGCTGCCTCACAAGCAGGTCAATCTGGGCCTGGATCTACAGGGTGGCTCGCACCTCCTTTTGGAGGTTGAAGCCGGGGTCGTGGTCAAGGAACGGCTGAACGCACTGGTCGATTCAGTTCGTGATACCTTGAAAATCAAGCGGGATGGACGCCGTGTTGGTTATAGATCATTAGGCGTTGTTGGCGATGCAGTAAACGTCACGATCCGTAATTCCGATCAATTGGCCCTTGCAGTAGACGAAATCGAGAAGCTGGCTGTTCCGGTACAGGGTAACGTGGTGTCCGGCATCGCCGGTGGCCGCGATATCGTTGTAGAAGTGATAGAAGGCAATAAGGTCAAAGTTGCCCTGACGGAAGAGGCTATACGGGAGCGCCGCCGTAAAGCGATCGAACAATCTATTGAAATTGTGCGCCGCCGAATTGATGAATTGGGTACGCGCGAACCCACAATTCAGCGCCAGGGTGAGGATCGGATACTAGTTCAGGTTCCTGGCCTGCAGGACCCAGAGCGGCTGAAATCCATTTTGGGCAAGACCGCTAAAATGGTCTTCCGGTTAGTCGATCTGACCACGTCGCCTGCGGAAATTCTGGCGGGCGGGCGTACCCCGCCCGGTTCAGAATTATTGGAATCCGACGAACGTAACCCCGATGGAACGCCTATGGATATGTATGTAGTGCGCAAGCGGGTAATGGTCAGTGGTGATACCTTGGTGGATTCCGCCGCCACTTTTCAGGACAATATGCCGGTTGTGTCGTTCCGCTTTGATAGCGTGGGTGCAAAACGCTTTGGTGATGCTACTAAGAAGAATGTGGGTAAGCCTTTTGCGATAGTTCTGGATAAGCGGGTGATTAGCGCGCCGGTTATTCGTGAAGCGATCATGGGCGGTACTGGCATCATTAGCGGTAATTTTACGGTGCAGGAAGTCCAAGACCTGGCACTTCTGCTTCGTGCCGGTGCCTTGCCTGCGCCTTTGAAAATTTTGGAAGAACGCACTGTTGGTCCATCCTTGGGGGCTGACTCTGTTGCGGCGGGTAAGATTGCGTGTGTGATCGCCTTCATCGCCGTCATGGTCTTCATGGTTTTGTCCTATGGCTTGTTTGGACTTGCTGCTGATATTGCGCTTTTGATCAACCTGTTTCTGATTTTGGGTACGTTATCAATTCTGCAGGCTACACTCCCCCTGCCGGGTATCGCTGGCATCGTTTTGACCATTGGTATGGCAGTCGACGCCAACGTTTTGGTGTTCGAGCGTATTCGGGAAGAAATCCGCACCGGCAAGACACCTTTTGCGGCGATGGAGGCTGGTTACCAGCGCGCGCTTGGCACCATTTTGGATGCTAACATCACTACGCTAATTGCTGCCGTGATTCTGTTTGCCATGGGATCTGGTCCGATTAAAGGTTTTGCCGTGACCTTGGGTATAGGTATTTTGACCTCCGTGTTTACGGCCGTGGTCGTCACCCGAATGATGCTGGTTTTTTGGCTGCGCCGGACCCGCCCTGCCGCACTGCCGATATAGGTGATGGATAGATGTTTCAGTTAAAACTCGTCCCCACTGGCACCAACATTCCCTTTATCGCGTGGCGTAGGCTTGCCATGTCTGGCTCCGCGGTACTGGTGGTGTTGTCCCTGATCCTGGCTTTTGTCCCGGGCCTGAATTTTGGCATAGATTTTCGCGGCGGCATTCTGATCGAGGTGCAGACCCATGGTCCCGCTGATTTGGGTGAAATGCGGAGCAAGACTGGCAGTCTGGGTTTGGGCGAGGTCTCCCTACAGGAATTTGGTGCCGACGACACGGTGCTGATCCGGGTTCAAAAACAACCCGGTGACGCTACAGCCCAACAGACGGCGGTTACCAAGGTGCGTGCTGCGTTGGGCGAGGGCATCGAATATAGGCGGACAGAATTTGTTGGCCCCAAGGTCAGTGGCGAATTGATTCAGTCAGGCGCCATCGCCATCGCCCTAGCAGTGGTCTTGATGCTCATCTACATTTGGTTCCGGTTCGAATGGCATTTTGGCGTGGGTGCCGTAGTCGCACTTGTGCATGACGTGGCCCTGTCCGTGGGCATGTTCGCCATGACCCAATTGGAATTCAACCTGTCCACCATCGCTGCGCTCCTAACCATTGTCGGTTACTCCATCAATGACACCGTGGTGGTATACGACCGAGTGCGGGAGAATTTACGCAAGTATAAGTCCAAAAGTCTCCCGGATGTCCTGAACCTGGCTATCAATGACACATTGTCGCGCACGACAATGACTTCCATCACAACCCTGCTGGCCTTGGTCGTTCTATTCATATTTGGTGGCGCGGTGATCCAGGGGTTTGTCTTCGCCATGATTTGGGGCGTCGCCATCGGCACTTATTCCTCCATTTTCATAGCGGCCCCCTTGTTGATCGTGTTGGGGCTGGGGGATAGGCATCGCAGTGGGGGAAACCAAGGCACGGCAAAGTCTACGACCTGAACCCAGTAGGGGATTAAGGTGTGACCGCCATGCAAACTACAATGTCATTCTCCCGAAAGCTTGAATCTACTCGAGCAGTCCCAAGCGTGGATTTCTACTTTCTTGGAAATGACAAGACTGTTGGCAGTGTTAAACATTAGATCATGGATATTACACCACCTGTCGCCGCTGACCGGCAACTGATCCAGGGCTACGGCGACGGTGGGTTCCGTGTTTCAGGTGTTCGCTATTCAGGTTCGATCATCGTTTTTCCTTGGGAGACTGTTCCCTGGCCAGTAGTGGCCGGCGATAATTTTACTGTCGAGCATTTCGGTGCCATTCGCGACGCTGAGAATGAGGTGAGTGTATTGCTGCTAGGCTGCGGCGCGAAAGCTTCTTTAATCGGAACCGAATTACGCGTCCAGGTGCGTGATTGGGGAGTGGTGATTGAAGCCATGGATACGGGTGCCGCTTGCCGCACCTATAACGTCTTGTTAAGTGAAGACCGGTTCGTCGCCGCTGCACTAATCGCCATCGAATAGGAAGCGGTTATGTTCTCCTATTGGATTCCTATCACTATCTTTGCTGCCTTCATGCAGAACATGCGTTCGGCATTGCAGAAATACATCAAAGAGTACCTCTCCACTGCTGGTGCTGCCTATGTGCGGTTCATTTATGCTTTGCCCCTAGCCTTGGTCTTGCTGGGTGTGCTGGTCTTAGAGTTCGATTATGACCTACCGCGAATAA
>CAXGCE010000230.1:0-4388 GCA_964007795.1 uncultured Alphaproteobacteria bacterium
AGATAGCTACGAATATCATCTGTATTGGCCTGGTTAATATCAGACCCATTGAACTCGGAGAAATGACGCAGGTCACGTTCGTAGGAATACAACGTATTTTGTGCAGCGCCACGTTCGACGACCAGCATTTCAAGGAACCTATCGACGGATTGTAATGATTTAGGCAACGCTACACTCACATTTATTCTCAAAATCAAGCACTAGAAACCAGCAGCCAAAAGACCTTCAAACGCTACGGCGGCTGCATCCCTTTCAAGGCCAACCTGCCGTAGGGCCAACACAATTCGCCCCAACGTTATTGTATCGCTCCACCCCGGCCCCCGGTCACCAAGCAGCAGAAGGGAGAGAAGCACAACTTCGCCACGTCTGCCAGCTGCCGCAGCCAGTTCAAGACCTATCAACAAGGCCGTGTGACCCTGTTGCGGATCTCCGCTCGGCACTTCATAAAGCGGCAGCCAAAGCTTCGCCGGAACACCGTGCCCCAAGGCGGACAAGACAGTGTACAATCTCGTGGCGCGTTGGTGCCTGTGAGCGCTGTTATTTGCAACCTCTCCCTGCCACCAATTTTCTAGAACCTCGCCGATAATCGAGGAGAGAACGGCATCCCTGCCCTCGCTTACGTTAAGATTGAGGAGGGGCGCCAAAGCCAGCACCGCTGCCGCCGCATCCGTCTGACCATCCCGGGCCAACGGCACCATCGCTATCAGCCACGCCTGGGCTCCAACGCTATCACCTGCGGCCAAGAGCGCGCGGCCAGCATCAGCTGCAAACCAGGCTAACTCGGCCGACGGTCGGATGGTGCGCACCTGGGGTAGGTTGACACGCACAGCGGTCATGTACCGACCACTGTGGCGGCCGTTACGCCATGCCGCCGACAGTGCCCTGGCACGGCCTTCTATCTGGTCATCAATCTGGACCACCTGATACAAAACGGCGCTAGCTGAAGGTCCTGGCTGTCTGTCTGCTAAGGCGATGGCATCAGCCCCCTGTTCGGCAGAGACAGGGACGCTAGCATAAATCCGGCGCAACACCTCTGTCTTTAAGGCCCCGATGGCCTCGGCACGCTCAGCCGCTTCGAGCCGCAAGGACAGAGAAGCATTTGGTGACGTTGCGATGGAGCGCAGAACCGACGGCGAGGCTGCTTCCAAGGCGCCGTCCGGAATAACCCGCCGCGCCGTGCGCAGCATAGCGAGATGCAATGGTTCTGTGCGTGCCAATCGCTCCAGGGGCTCAATTTCACCATTGCTCAATCCCGAAAGTAAGTTAAAAAATGCCTCGTCCTCGACCTCGCTCTCGTAAAGAATCTGCCGGTATAATTCGACCTGCGCATCCTGCCCATCCAGGACTAGGCAAAAAGCCATAATTTTTTGCCACATCACGCTGACCCCGGCACCTTGCCTACCGCCCAGGTGGTTACGGGTCATCCGGCAGACTTCATGCAAATTACCATTTAGCAATTCGGACCGCACCCGCACTTGGGCATAGGCCTGATTTTCTATTGTCAATGGCTTGAACTTTAGCAGTTGGTTGACTGCATCCAGATCCCCAGCCGCCGCCAACCTTTCGATCCGTGCCGCCACCAGGGCTTTGCCATCGGGATCCAAAGCCGGCGCACTATCACTTCCAGGATTGTCCTCCGGCGGTATCGCGGTAGAAACCAATAGCCGAAGGCGCAACGATTGCATAACCGGCGACGCCACCTCCACAGGCAAACGAGGCAGGAGATTCAATACTAGAGCCAATGGCGTCCCCGCCCACATATCGTCTCCCAAACCACCTTCAGCCTCGCTCAACAAACCAATCACCGAGACTTTTGCCCGCCCCAGGGTTTGAATCTGGATGCCGCCGGCCTCACCCTTCGCTTTGGATTTTTCAGTAGTGCTTTGAGCCTTAGTCGGAGATGCTGTCGGCCGTAAATTGCGCTGCTGCACACGCAAGGACCTAGGCGGTTGCGCCTTGCGGCGCTTGACCCGTTCTTCTATCTGTTCGGCCGTCAGAGGCCGCCCGGACACTGGATCAAGGCGCAGTTGTAAAGCTCTTGGCCTGGACCTCGGTTGCGCGGTGGTCTCAGGCGCATCCAAAATTTCGTTTTTCGTTTTAGGACCCGTGCTGACCGGCGCTGGTCCCACCGTAACGCCCGGCGGCATTCTCTTGTTATCCGACTCCTGCGCTGCTACTGAACCTTGCGTCAGCAAAAGCGCCACCGTTAGAAACAAAAAAAAGACGGCAGGATTACCGGGGGAAACGGTCATCGGCCAGAACCTTTGTCATAGGCGTGCTGGGCGCCGGGATTTCCCACATAGCAAGGAAGGCCACGCCGCCACCAATCAGCAACATAACAATCGCAATGGGTATCAATGATAATTTTTTCATGGGATATTGCAAAAATGTCCGATTCTTGTGCGATATTCCAATGTAAATTCAGCAAATGAGGACAGCCGATTGGTTGTTTGTTAAACTGTGATTGTGGCAGAACTTAGTCAATACAAGCGCCAACTTATATATTATGCGCACGCCTTGCAACGGGACTGGAGTGCCTTGAGATTTAAGGTATTTTCTGGCGGATGGAAGCCTTATGCCAGCCTATCCCATTCTCGTGTCAAAATTGCAAAATGAAAAATCCAAACAAACTGAATCTCGATCGTGGCATCGTCCTGGTTGGCCTTATGGGCGCGGGAAAATCGTCTGTCGGCCGGCGTCTAGCAAAGCGCCTAGGCTTGACTTTCAATGATGCAGATCAAGAAATCGAAAAATCTGCCGACTGTACCATCGATGAATATTTTGAGCGCCATGGCGAGGCAGCGTTCCGAACAGGGGAACGCAAGGTGATCGCGCGCTTGCTGGATGGCCCGCCCCATGTGCTCGCCACGGGCGGCGGGGCCTTCATGGACCCCGAAATACGCGCTGCTATTCGCGAACATGGAATTTCAGTTTGGCTGCGGGCGGATCTGGATATCCTACTGGAACGGGTGACGCGGCGCGGCAATCGGCCCCTGTTGAAGCGGGGCAATCCGCGTGAGATCCTTGCGAAGCTCATGGCCGAACGGGATCCGGTTTACGCAATGGCGGATTTGACCGTCAAATCCGTGCAAGGACCCCATGAGGAAATCGTCGAACGGATTGTCGCAGCCTTGAAAAATCACGTGACTCCAGCCGTTGAGGATAGGGCTTGATGACGAGCAATGCCGAACCTACGTCGATACGCGTGGAACTAGCCGATCGGGCCTATGATATTCTTATTGGCGAAAATCTATTGTCCAACGCCAGCACTTATCTGGCGCCCGTACTAGCACGACCAAGGATCGTTATTATCACGGATAAAACCGTCTCCAGTCTTCATTTGGCGCCACTGCGCGCGTCCTTGGACGGCGCTGGTATTCAGAATGACGTCATTGTCGTTTCCCCGGGCGAAGCGACAAAAAATTTTACCCAGTTGCAGGGTGTGCTGAACCGCTTACTGGACCTGCGGGTTGAGCGCAAGGATACCATTTTGGCCTTGGGCGGGGGCGTGGTTGGCGATCTAGCAGGATTCGCAGCTGCTATCCTGCACAGAGGCGTGAATTTCGTCCAAGTTCCGACCACCCTGCTGGCCCAGGTAGACAGTTCTGTCGGTGGGAAGACCGCAATTAACGCTGCACAGGGCAAAAACCTGATCGGCGCCTTCTACCAACCCAAAATGGTGCTCTCCGATGTTGCTACTCTGGATAGCCTGCCCACCCGCGAGTTGCGTGCCGGCTATGGTGAAGTAGTCAAATACGGGTTAATCGATGATTTTCCTTTCTTTGAATGGTTGGAGGAGCATGGCAGTGACGTCCTCTCCGGGAATCGCGCCGCTTTGTGCCATGCTATCGCAGTTTCCTGCCGATCGAAGGCGGCCATTGTGGCCCGCGATGAACGGGAAGGCGGTGACCGAGCACTGCTGAATCTTGGACATACCTTTGCCCATGCCTTGGAGGCAGAAAGTGGCTATGACGGCCGATTATTGCATGGGGAAGCGGTCGCCATTGGGTTGCACATGGCATTTGCCTTGTCAAGCGAGCTAGGCCTCTGTCCCCGACAGGAGACCGATCGTTTACAGCGCCATCTGATCTCTACGGGTCTACCTGCGACCGTTGATCAAATTGAACTAAAAGGGCTTACGCCAGAAATCATAATGCAACATATGCGGCAGGATAAGAAGGTAACTGACGGTCGCCTTACGTTCATTTTGGCGCGCGGCATCGGCCGGGCCTTCATCGAAAATAATGTAGCGGAGGACGCCGTTAAAAGGATGCTAAAAACCATACTGCAGTCAGGCACTGTTGCTTCGACCGGTTAGATAAGGAGTGATCGCTCCATGGATGGCGAGTTGTTATTTTCCATTGTCGGCGTCTTGGTCCTGCTGGTGC
>CAXGCE010000231.1:0-4376 GCA_964007795.1 uncultured Alphaproteobacteria bacterium
CGTCTGCACTGGAGATGGGGTGTTCAATTACCCCAAATTTATAATCCGGCATCCCTAACACCCGACACATCAGTTCCGCTGCGCTGACAAACTGGGTTGTCATCACACCGATGGCCGGGATCCCGAGACGTTCAGCGGCGACTGCGTCACGCAAACTGCACGACGAGCAACTTCCTCAATCGCCAATACCCGAGATGACTGCGTCCCATTGGGAAATTTCGTTGACGATGGCCGCGTCTGCCGGGGCACTGTAGTTCGATTTCACCCGGAGTATCACGTCAGATACGCCATAATCTTCCTTTAACATCTGGCCCAGATGGCTAAAGAAGCCAATTGTGCCTTCTTTGCCGTTGGAGATGAAGCCGACGGTCTTGTCGTCCAACGTCTCCAGGCGCGGAGCGGCTTCACCCAGGGCGGCAACCATTTCGCTACTTGGATCCAAAACACGTATTGTCATAGGAGACGCTCCTTCTTAAAAAAACCTTTTAGGCATTTGGCGGCTCACAATCGACGCAAGCGCTAATGGCCATGGTGACAGCGTGGCTTTTATGACCCAGCCACGGTGGGATTACAGCGCCGAAGCCGCCTGCCGGTCCGCCGGCGGCAATGACCAATAGCTGATCCGGGCTGTCCAAGGCAGGGTAGACAGTATCGCCCCGATCTCGAACCACGGCGCCCTTGCCAACATCGGCCCATTCCCGGCGATGAATACGGGCGCGATCAAATATGAACTCAGAGATGTCTGCCTTGCTCCAGCCCGCACCTTGCAGATGCTGGCGCAGTTGTTGCGGCACGATGATTGCGTAGTTGCCCGGCCAGATAGAATAGTGGCGCATGTTCGCCCTGATTTCGGCTGCAAAAGTCTCCAGGATCTCTTTCGGGTCCGTGGTCCATTCGTTCATGATCTGGCGTGGCGCGCCGGCCGCCATAACGGTGACTGCCGAGACTTCTTTTGGAATGTCATTCTGTTCCGCGAGGCTAAGCCAGGTGCTGTCGTCTTCATCTTCCGCTAGGCAGTAGCTGATCTTGCCGGGATGGCCGATTGTGGATCGGTCGATCCCACCTGGACGCACGTCCAGCACGTTGATTAGGATTAGTCGCAAAGCTCGGCCGATCACCATGGTGGCACGATCGCTGGTGCCAAGTACATTGAAAGTGGGATTGGCGGACAGCTCCTTGGTAATAGGACCATTGATGACAAGTAGCACGGCGCAACCGCCCGTGCTCGCAGTGGCGCCGTGGAGGAGAAATTCTTGGTTCATCATCGCCGTAACGGCTGTCACAACAACGGGGAAATGCATCGGTAGGCAACCGGCCATGACTGCGTTTACCGCGAGTTTTTCCGCCGTTACCGGGCGTTCGCGCACCGGTTCGATCCCAATCAGGTGATCGGGGACTAGCATGGCCCATTCCAGGCAGGCCGCCACCGACTCCTCGGTGGGTGGGACAATGGGCAGTCCGTCGGTCCAACCCCGACTATGGAACATTTCCTGCACTGCGCCAAAATCGGCAGCCTTGTGCACCTTGGATGCCAACTGCACGTTTGCAATCCTTCCCATGCGAATTGTTTGGCCAGGATCATATCGAAAAATTGGAAATTATCTATTTCGGATTATTTTCAAAGTTTAATGCTGCGTTTTAGCTATGAAAAATATCTTTAGATCAATGCCTTATCATGCCATTTCCAGGGTAAGCGTAGTGATGCGTACTACCAGAATTATTGACAGTTCTCAGCTTACGGTAGTCCAGTTGCCCAAGACGAACAGGCCGCTATAGAGCGGTTTGCTGTCGTGACCCTAGGCGCTAATACAGCAAATTTACTTTATGACCATTTTGAAGTCGAAATTCGATTTCCATGAGGTGATAACTTTACGGCCTGTCAAAACTGTTTAGGCCGCAAATCCTTGCAGGCGCGCGGCCTCTGCGCGCACCCGTTCAGGGCTACCCAGATAGGCGCGATTGACGCCCAGACGCTTGAACCAATAATGCAGTCCCGTTAGGTCGGTAAATCCCATGCCGCCGTGCACTTCTGTAGCCGTGCGGGCGACGAAGCGTCCGACTTCGTCCATGTGGGATTTGGCAAAAGCGGCAGCGAGGGACAATTCTTTTGGGCTCTGGTCGATGACATAGGCCGCGTGCCAGACCAGGCCTCGGCAGGGTTGTAACTCCGCCGCCATTTCAGCGCACAAATGCTTGACTGCCTGGAACGAGGAAATAGTGCGCCCGAACTGGTTTCGGTCAGCCGCATATTCCACTGACTGGCGCAGCATTTCCTCGCCTGCACCTAAACTATCGGCAGCGAGGCTGACTCGCCCCGCATCGATGATAGTTTGTAGGACATCACTACTATTGCGAAGTGGCTCAGCCGGAGTGTTCTCGAACCGTAATTCCATGACGGCTCGGGTCCGGTCGATGGTTTTCAGCGCTATCTTATTAAGGCCGCTCGCGTTTGCACGCAATATATGCAAGCCACCGGCATTGTCGGCAACCACATAACCTCCGGCTTCTGCGCCATCCAGCACGAACAAAGCCCGGCCGCTCAAGACACCATTGCCGGCTGTCACGCCTGCATTTTCGCGGGCGCCGGCTGCAGCTTCCGAAACGGCTACGCCGACCCTAAGGGAGCCGTCAGCCATGGCCGGAAGCCATTCCCTCTTTTGGTTATCGTCGCCACCTAGACGGATGGCCAGAGGTGCCATCACAACGCCGCCGGCAAAAGGAACTGGCGCAGCCCGGCGCCCCAGTTCTTCCGAAACCACGGCAACCTCAAGTAGGGTCAGACCGGTACCGCCGAATTCTTCTGGGATCAAAAGTCCCGCCATGCCCAGGCTGCAGAGTTCCGTCCAAATGTTCTCGTCCATCGGCGCGCTGGCCTCGGCAGTCTTGCGCACGGTATCCAGTTCGCAGACACGCTCCAATGTGCCGCTAAAACTGTCGCGGATCAGTTCCTGTTCTTCGGATAGTCCAAAATCCAAGTCGGCCTCCTAAGCTTGCGCTACTTTAGGCTCGCGCGGCATGCCCAGGCCGCGCTCCGAGATGATGTTTTTCTGAATTTGCGCTGTGCCACCCCCGATAATCAGGCCCAGGTCAAACATGAAATTCGCTTGCCAGGCGCCGCCGTCACGCAGCATGGGGCTTTCATCGTACAAGATGCCAATCTCGCCCAGGAGATCGACACCCAGACCGTCCAGTTGATGGTTCAGTTCGCAGCCCAACAGTTTGATCACCATATCGCCCAACGATCGCCCGCCGCCTTTGTCGGCCTCGGAGGTCATACGCATTTCATGCAAGCGCATGGCTTGTACCCGCGCTTGTAGTTTGATGAAACGGTCACGGAACAAGGGGTTCTCCATCAACGGCCTGCCGTCAAGACTTTCGTTCTGCAGTAGCCGTTTGACCCGCAGCAGGCTGTCCAGCGAGCGGTTGGCATCTCCCAGCAGGCCCCGTTCATGTTTCAGGGTGGAATTGGCAACAACCCAGCCGTCGCCGCGGTTGCCCACAACGTTTGATTTAGGCACGCGCACGTTCGTGAAAAACACCTCGTTGAAAGACGGTGTGCCTGTCATGGTTTGCAGAGGGCGCACCTCGATACCGGGTGTGTCCATGGGAAAGACGATGTAGCTGATTCCTTCGTGTTTTGGCTTGTCCGGTTCCGTGCGTACCAGGCAAAATATCATGTCAGCAATATGGGCGCCGGAAGTCCAGATTTTCTGACCGTTGATTATAAAATCGCTTCCATCCTCGGTGGCGAAGGTCTGTAGGCTGGCAAGGTCAGAACCGGAATTAGGCTCTGAATAGCCTTGGCACCAGACGATCTCGCTACGGATCGTGGGCCTTATATATCTTTCTTTCAAATCCTCCGAACCATGCTCAAGCACCGTTGGTACGAACATGGAAATACCCTGATTGCCCAGTCCTTGGATAACATTGGCGGCGAAAAATTCATCTGCGATTATACGGTTCTTCAGGATATCCACCTCGGCGCCGAAGCCCCCATATTTTTTTGGCACCGTGCGCGAGGTGTAACCGTGATCCACTAAAAGGCCTTGCCAGATTCGAACCTCTTCGCGCAAATTGCGCGGCTGCATGCGAAAGGAGAAGGCGGATTCACCAGGCGCCAAATGTTTATGTTCATTTAGAAAAGCCCTGATTTCCTTTCTATAAACTTTGTGTTCTGGTCGGTCATTCAAATCCATGAGCCATTCCTCCCGCATGCCTAGCGACTAACACGTCATATTGTATCATTGCACTGGTCTTTCTTGCATGCACCATTCACCACAGGTGGGCAAAGCCAAGCCGCTAAGCTCCGACCAATTTAGCAACTCTCGGGCTTATAATGCGCCTTGCCAAGGCGTGGCCTGGAAACTGTTCAGAAT
>CAXGCE010000232.1:0-4374 GCA_964007795.1 uncultured Alphaproteobacteria bacterium
GGGACCAATTGTTCTGGTTGGCGGCACCATGCTTTTACGCACTGTGTTGGAATACGCCCGCAACATGGTGGCCCATCATACTTCGGCCCGGGTGCAATTATCCCTGCGCCGGCATCTTTACGAGCAAATAGTGCATCTGGGGCCTGCCTATTTCGGACTCAAACGTACCGGCGACGTTCTGGTTTCCTTGGTTGAAGGTGTGGAGCAGTTGGAGACCTATTTCGGTCAATATATCCCGCAACTATTTGTTGCGGCTCTGACCCCTATAATGATTTTCGTTTTTATGGTCTTTCTGGACGGGCCCATTGCGATCTGCTTCCTTTTATTTGCAATTATAACCCTAATCGCCCCGTCCATGTTCCATTACTGGGACCGCATGGGTGCGCGAGCACGATCAAAATCCTATGGCGCCTTTGCCGCCGAATTCCTGGACAGCCTGCAGGGTCTAGGTACCCTAAAATCTTTTGGCCAGAGCCGTGCGCGAGCAGAAAGCCTGGCTCACAAGGCACACGAATTGTTCCGTACCACCATGTGGGTGCTGGCCACCAACGCCTTGGGACGTGGTATCACGGATACGGGCATCGCCCTGGGCGCGGCGGGAGCCCTGGCCATGGGTGCCTGGCGGGTCAGTACAGGTCATACAGAATTATGGGTCCTGCTGGTGGTTCTGATGATGGGCGTGGAAGTTTTCCGCCCCCTGCGGGAGCTACGCAACCTCCTCCACCAGGGCATGGTGGGACAATCCGCGGCGGAAGGCATTCTCGATATCCTCGCTGCATCACCTGGTCTTGAAGATAACGGGACGGAAACACTGGAGTTGCACGAGGTCACTTCGGTCACGTTTGAGGATGTGCATTTCACCTATCCCGGCGCCCACCGGGACGCCTACGACGGTTTATCCTTTACCATCGCGGCAGGGGACCGCATCGGCATTGTCGGACCGTCGGGGGCAGGCAAGACCACGATCCAAAGACTGTTGCTACGCCTTTATGATCCCGACCAGGGACGTATTCTGATCGGGGGCCAAGATATCCGCCAGCAATCCCTAGCCAGCCTTCGCCGCCATTTTGCCGTGGTGCAGCAGGATACCTATCTGTTCTTTGGTACCGTGGAAGACAATATCCGATTGGGAAAGCCGGACGCTACCCGGGAAGAAATAGAAGCCGCGGCAGAGGCTGCCAATGCGGCGGAGTTCATCGTCCAACTGCCCCAAGGGTACAAAACCATTGTGGGCGAGCGGGGCTTGAAACTATCAGGCGGGCAGCGTCAACGCGTTGCCATTGCCCGCGCCTTGCTGCGCGACGCGCCGATCTTAGTGCTGGACGAAGCCTTGTCCGCAGTCGATGCAGAGAACGAAGCAGTAATCCAGCAGGCCTTGGATCGCTTGATGGTAGGTCGGACCACCTTGATCTTTGCCCATCGGCTCTCCAGCGTCATCGACGCGGACCGTATTCTGGTTTTAGGTGAGGGGAAAATCGCTGAGAGCGGTGGCCACGACGAATTGATGTCATTGGGCGGGACTTATCATCGTCTCATGGCTGCGCAGGCACTCGCGATGAATGTAACCGGTCAGCGATTGGAAAGGCGCTCTGGCCAGCAAGAACCAAGCGTTATAGAAGAAGTGACGCTGGAGGCCGGGGAGAACGACGCCATACTAAAGGCTCGAGGTCTGGGCTGGGCGGGTGCATTCCATAATCTCTTAGGCCACGTTACACCGTGGAAAGGCCGATTGAGCCTAACTTTCATATTCGGTGTCAGCCGGGTCATCGCCTACAGCGGCATCGGGATTGTCGGCGCCCTAGCTGTAGCCGCCGTGAAATCAGGCCAGCCCTATGATTATTATTTGTGGATTCTGGCAGCAATGGCACCAATGGCTGGTATTCTGCACTGGCTGGAAAGCTGGATCGCCCACGATATGGCCTTCCGCCTCCTGGCGGAGATGCGCATCGCCTTGTTTGAGAAACTGGATAAGTTGGCTCCCGCCTACTTGTTAGCACGGCGCACCGGCGATTTAGTCTCCGTCGCTACCCAGGATGTGGAGACAGTTGAATTTTTCTTTGCCCATACCGTGGCCCCAGCCTTTGTTGCCGTGTTAGTGCCAGCCGTGGTTTTGATCACCCTGGGAGTATTTGGGCCGGAAATAGCCCTGGCTCTGGCACCATTCTTGGCGGTGGTGGGGTTGAGCCCATTCCTTATGCGTGGACGGGTCGATCGTTTGGGTTCCGCCGCGAGAGAAGCCCTTGGCGAGTTGAACGCGCATGCGGTGGACAGCATTCAAGGCCTAAGCGAAGTTGTAGCTTTTCAAGCCGAGGCGAATAGGGGAGCCGGGTTCATGGCCTTGGCGAAACGGCAGATCAAGGTGCGGCTGCCGTTTTTCCGGGAGTTGACTATCCAGACTGTCTCCTTAGAACTGGCCACAGGCCTAGGCGGTTTGGCAGTGGTCGCAGTGGGAGCGAGCTTGGTCAATAACGGTAACTTGCCCTCACAGTACCTGCCTCTGTTGACCTTGCTTGCCATGGCCGCGTTTTTACCTATATCCGAGATTGCAAATATTGGCCGGCAACTAGCGGATACCCTGGGCGCCACACGCCGCCTGTACGCAGTGCATGAAGAAGAGATTGTAGTGCGTGACGGCCCTGGTGTTCAGGCAACGGAATCGTCAGGCCTGATATTCCGGGACGTGGAATTCAGCTATGCCGGCACGAAGCTTCCGGCTCTCCAAGGCATCAGCTTCGACGTGCCTGTGGGAAAATCCCTAGCCCTAGTAGGTCCATCTGGAGCCGGCAAGACGACCATTGCACATTTGTTCATGCGCTTTTGGGACCCGGCTAGTGGCGGCATCGAACTAGACGGCCACGACCTGCGCGACTATAGCCTGGACGCAATGCGCCGGCGCATCGCCCTTGTGGCTCAAGATACGTATTTATTTAATGACACCTTGCAGGCCAACATCCTAATCGCAAAACCCAGCGCCAGCGCCGGAGAATTAACTCAAGCGATCAAGCGCGCAGCCCTGAACAAGTTTGTCGAAGGCCTACCCGATGGCTTAGACACACCTGTAGGCGAGCGCGGAATGCGTCTCTCCGGCGGACAACGCCAACGGGTCGCCATCGCCCGTGCCTTCCTAAAAGACGCACCGATATTGATCCTTGACGAAGCCACCTCGCATCTGGATGCGGTGAACGAACAATTGGTGCGCAGCGCCCTGGACGATCTAATGGCAGACCGCACCACTATCATCATCGCTCACCGCCTCTCGACCGTCCGCGACGCTGACCGCATTGTTGTGCTGGAACAAGGCAAGCTCATCGAACAAGGCACCCATGACGAACTAACGGCTTTGGGCGGCCTGTACGCCCGCCTCGTTGCCCGCCAAGGATTAGCAGAACGTTCGGACGCGGCGGAATAGGAGTGATTTGAACCACGTTCCAGTTGGAGCTATGTTGAGATCGAGAAAACAGAACAAGGCTCGCCGCAATGACCTTGAATGCGACGCAAGTAGAACAATTCAAAAGGAAAGGCTATGTCTTTCCTCTTGACATTTTAGACGGGAAAGAGTCGGCAGATCTGCGACGACGGCTAGAAGCCTACGAAGCCACCCAGGGCGGCAAGCTAGCGCCGGGTCAGCGGGCTGAGCCAGCCCTTGCCCTTTAGGTCCGCTGAGCGACCAATCGGGCCAAGGCATCGAATAGTAGTTTGACACCCGTGCGAGACATCACGGACTCAGGGTGGAATTGGAAGCCGATGAGCTGATCTCCGTGCAGCGCAATGACCCGATTCTGTTCGTCCAACTCCAGACGGTCCTCAGCGATGTCGATCTCCTGCTCCCTCAGCTTGTTGGACTCAGCCATCTGGCCCGCAACCGCCAGATTTGCATTCGCATTGGCGTCTAAGGACTTCTTGGTCTCCTTGTCCTTGTCATCCTTGATGATCGATCCTAAGCTGATCGAGCCAAAGGTGTCGAGCGGTGGCGACGGTGGCCCCCCTTTCCCCCCAAAGCACTTGGGAAGAGAGGGTGACCACCAACCATCTCTAAAGAAAATTTTAAACTCAATATTCGTGCGCGAATTTTGAACGTGCTTCCACAGGACATTGATATGAATTGTTGATTTTTTTCGCGCTTTGGGATCAAGAGATCTTAGGTTCATTTCACGCTGGAAGTCCGTGCATCCTAACTTTCTCAACTCTAGAGTACAATGAATTTTGGTAACGAGAAGGTGAAACACTGCATATTTGCACTTTGGCGTTTTACAGTCAAAACTGGAAACTGAAACGATGCTCACAAAGTCGGATAGAGAGCGTCTCTTTACATTGAAGAATAGATTGTAGGTGCATGGTTTTTCCTAAAATTATTTTCCCCCCCAGCTTTTTGGT
>CAXGCE010000233.1:0-4359 GCA_964007795.1 uncultured Alphaproteobacteria bacterium
TCAAGCCGCCATCGCCGGTTATGGCTACGGCGCCGCGTTCGGGATCATGCATCGCGGCGGCCACAGCGGCGGGCAAGGCAAAAGCCATGGTCGCCAGGCCGTTGGAAATTAGTACATCATGGGGCAGGCTTGCAGGCCAGAAAGCAACTGCGGAAAACATGTGCGCGCCGGCGTCAACGGCTAGTCGGGGAGCACCCTCAAAGGCTTCCGCCGCGGCCTGAACAATCGAGACTGGGGTCAGGCCGGGTCTACTTGGAAACGTCATAGCTTGGAAAAAAGTATCCCTGTGAGACGCGATCTCGCTGCAATCCCAATCCGAAGTGGATAGACCGTCGGTCAGTTGAACCAAAATTTGGGCGATCGGACCGTGAAGGCCCTCCAGCGGCGTCACATAGTGTTTGTCATGGCGCACCTCGCCTATATCCACAACAGCGGCGTCATAGGCCCAAGGCTTGCGTATCATCTCAACAGGATCAAGCCCTACCAAAATAATCAGATCAGCCTGGGAGACGCAGGGATATTCCGCCTGGCCGCCGGTAAAAATGCCTGTAAAATTAGCATGCCCGTCAGGCACGACACCCTTGGCCATATACGTCAACAGGACCGGCGCGCCCAATGCCTCAGCAAAAAGGCGGACCGAGCTGGCATTTCCGCCAGAGGCACATTCCAACCCAGCAACAATCACGGGCCGGTGGGCCGCCGCGACCATTGTTCTGACGGCCCCAATGTTTCCGACAAAAGCCGCTTTCCCTGGTTCTTCCGATTTTGTGGTGGCAGGCACCATGCGTTTCGCGTTGCCGCCCGTAAGTTCAACATAGGTTGGACCCTTTGGCGACTGGCACATAATAGCCAGCAACTGGTCAATCTCGGCCGACGGATTATTGCCCGACAATGTCGACGTCGCCTTAGTAATAGGGTCTATTACCGACGACTGGTCAAAATATTGATGAGATACATAGTCTCGTTCGTCGGTCCCGAAACCGTCTGTAACAAACATCACCGGTGCACGATCCAGGCAGGCTGCGGCGACACCATTGGTGCCTGAAGTCAGACCGGGCCCTTTGGTGGCCAAGGCCAGGCCCGGCGCATTCGAAAGCCAGGCGGTAACGGCAGCCATGATCATGCCAGAATCTTCACGTCGGCTGAGGACAAACTCAAGGCCGGCTCGACGGCCCGCGTCGATTAGATCCATACTACTGCCGCCCCCCGGCACCCCGAAAAACCGCTTCAAACCTCTTTGTTTCAAGCGATCAATCAACAGAGCCGCGACAGTGATCTCAGAAGAGCTAATCACGGCTGCCTCACAGCGACAAAATTCAGACCATTATCCACATAGCCAGAAAAATCAGGCGGCAACACCAAGGTCGATTCTACTTCCTCCAATATCGCCGGGCCCTCAATTTCAGTTCCTGCCGTCAAGACGGAGCGATCATAGACCGGCGTGTCCAGATAACTCTTATCCAGGCCAAACCAGACCGGACGGCTGCCAAGCTGCGCGGCACCATCAGAAGCAGTTGCCTCGCTTCGCAAAGTATCTCCCAGGGCCGGTCGGGGACCGGAAGTGATAACCCGCCAAGAAATTGTCTCAGCTGGCATGGCTTCCGTGCGGTTAAAGCGCCGCTGATAACTCTCACCGAAACTTTGCGCAACAGCGTCGGCATTGCCATCGCTCATCCATGCCCGGTCCGCGGGCACCTCGACTTCATAACCCTGACCCACATAACGCATCATGATGGTAACGTTAATGGTGATATCCTCCAAACACACGCCAGCATGGCGCACCAGTTCCTCGCCCTGAGCCGCCATACGGTTGACCATTTGAGTGACCTCTGGCCAATCGACGGTATCGAGGCGGGACATATGCGCTTGTGCCACTTCGAACGAAATGGGTGCACCCAGCATACCGACAGCCGACGCGACACCCGCACCCACCGGGCAGATTAGGCGATCAATGCCCATTTTCCGGGCCATGGCGCAGACGTGCACTGGCCCGGCACCACCGATGGGCACCAAAGTGAATTTCTCCACGTTCAGGCCTTTTTCAATAGCGTGAATAGCGGCAGCCTGAGCCATATTACCGGTGACGGTTTCATGGATGCCCCAGGCCGCCTTCTCGATGGAAATACCCAAGGGTTCGGCTAACCTTTTTGCGATTGCCATCGCCGCGCTTTCACAGTCCAGGCGCATTTCACCACCGAGAAAACTGCCTGGATCCAAGTAGCCCAGGACCAAATCGGCGTCAGTGACCGTAGGATCTTTTCCGCCAAGACCATAGCAAACGGGACCTGGCATAGCACTGGCACTGTCGGGACCCACCTGAATCAGACCCAGACGGTCAACCCGAGCGATGCTGCCGCCACCTGCACCGATTTCAATCATATCAATGGCCGGAATTTGTAATGGCAATCCGCTGCCCTCGGCAAACCGGAAAATACGGGCAACCTCAAATGTGGCGGAGCGCTTTGGCTCTCCATGTTCGATAAAACAGGCCTTCGCGGTAGTGCCGCCCATATCGAAGCATAGCAAATCCTCCACCTCGGTCATGGCACCGTACAGAACCGCCGCCTGAGCCCCCGCTGCCGGCCCCGATTGCACAAGTCGAATGGGGAATTGCGTCGCCGTATCCTGCTTCACTAGGCGGCCATCGGACAACATCAATAACAAATCCCGCGTGAAACCCATTCGGGATAACCCTTCAACCAGTCGATCCACGTAGGTCTTGAAGATAGGATGCACGTAGGCATTAGCGACGGTGGTTGAGGACCGTTCATATTCCCCCACTTCAGGGCTAACAGTTGAAGATAACGAAATCGAAAGGTTGGGTGCTATCTCCGCTAACCGCTTTCCTACAGCAATTTCATGGCATGGATTGCGGTAGGCATGGAGTAGGCAGACACCCACGGACTCGACACCTGACTGTTCAAAAGCCTTGGCAATATCCGCCAACTCACCTAGTTCGACACCTGTGATCACCGAGCCATTGGGACCGATCCGCTCGGTAATTTCCTGTCGTTCCGGTCGACCAGCGATCGGCGACGGCATTTCAATTTCCAGATCAAATAGGTCGTAACGCCACTCACGGCCAATTTCCAGTACATCGCGGTAACCCCGTGTAGTAATCAGGCCGGTCTTAACACCCTTGCGTTCGATCAGGGCGTTGGCAACAAGTGTGGTGCCGTGGATCACCGCGTCCACCGCCCCCGGTTCTATGCCACGCTGAGCTATAATTCGGGCGATGCCATCCATCACCGCTCGGGCTGGGTCGTCCGGTGTCGTCAGCAGTTTAGAATTCCAGGTGCGAGTTTGGGCCATATCCCACAGAACAACATCGGTAAAGGTCCCGCCGATATCGACCCCGATGCGATACGCCGCCTCATCAGTTTTGGCCGTAGACATGGAGCGCCTTCTCTTTACTCAACAATCCGCGTCGAACATCTTCTCTGACAGCGGCTGCCGCCCTTTGTTTAGGTGGATGCAGACCGCCACCGCCTGGTGTTTGGAAAGTGACCACATCGCCGGGCTGTAGATCTTGACGAGACTTAGCGGGAATAGGCTGACCATTGACCAGATCCTCACCTGGCGCACCATTTTCGCCGCCTAACAGGCCCCGCGGCGGATAGCTGATACGTTCATGGCGAATTGTCATGGTAATAGGCATGGTGGCCATGGATTTGAAGGATAAGCGCTGAGCATCGCCGCCACGGAACTTACCTTCGCCGGCCGTATCAGGTACGAAACATTTTTCAGTGACCAACAATGGCGCCTGGTTCTCGAACAGTTCGATCGGTTGATTCGCAACATTAGAAGGGAAACTCAAACAGCCCGGCCCATCACCGTTTGGACGGGCCCCGTGCCCACCGTTCATGAAAAACATCTTCAGGAAAGGTGTGGTTCCGTCTGGCTGCAAGCCTTTGAAATAAACGTTCCATAAGGGGGAACCGGACTCTGCAATAACTCGGCCAGGCAACACCTTGCTCAAGGCGCCGAAAATGGCGGGCGGCGCATAATGACCCGAGAGATGGCGGCCCCATACCGGTGCCGGACGGGTAGCATTCAACAAACATCCTTCCGGCGCGCCGACGGTCACGGATTCGAACGAGCCGCTGTTGTTAGGCGCACTAGGATCAAGCAGACATTTTAAGGCGAAACACGAATAAGCGTAGGTGTAGTTCATGACACAGTTAATCGGATATTTGATCTGATCGGAAGTGCCCGAGAAATCAACGTCAATATTTTCGCCCTTTACAGTCACCGTGCAGCGGATGGTGAGGGGCTCATCGTAACCGTCCACCCAGAATTCATCCGAGTAGACGCCGTCAGGCAGTTCGGCAATCACAGCGCGCATGGAAGTGGCGGAAC
>CAXGCE010000234.1:0-4346 GCA_964007795.1 uncultured Alphaproteobacteria bacterium
TGAGGACATAGTCGTTACCACCGCCCATTATTTTACTGACCAATGACACTGGGCCCGGAGATTTTTGACCGGCCGGGAATTTTTTCCCAAGGGAGGCCATCAGCGCTACCAAATCTTTGTGAGCCGCATCGACGTTCAACGTCATTCTCGGCATCTCGTCCAAATTCATTACGGTCCCGACGGTGCGGACCTCCCCACCGGCAATGTCAGCCCTCAAATTCACGTCGAGTGCTGCAGCATCGCCCTTAATGGTCCCTCTAAAGACCAGGGGTGTATCGGACTGGGCCAGTGGCTGTATGCCTAAATCAAATGTCCTGGAAAGGGACGCTAAACTGCCATGACGTAAATCCAAAATCGCATGGATTGTTGCCTTGTCCGGCAGTCCCGTAGCTTTGCCGGATATATTGGCTTTCAATCCAGTTAGACTGGATTGTAGATTGAAGGTTACCCCATGTGCATTACCCTTGATTTTACCATCCAGGGTCAGTCCCTTTAGGCGCTTCGGTGGCAAGGGGAGTTCGATGCCACAAAGGCGTGCCAAACCATCAATCAGTTTCGCCCGAAGTCGGAATTTCATCTGGCCGTTTGGGTTGCCTGCGAAGCCCGCGCCGTTGCCACTGATGGATAGGTTAGCCCCAGCCAAATCCCGCACAGATGCTCTGTGCACATTCAACTTGCCCCCAGCCAGGCCAAGTTCGACCGACAAGCCGCGCACGGGAGTAGCGTTGAAAACCAATTCACCAACATTTAGGTTTATGTTGCTGTCGAATGTCTCGAGAAAGGCGAGGGGGCTTTCTGTCAATTTTGATTGCTGGTCTTTTTCGGGCACCTTTTGTACCGTGAAGACATCCCCTGTTCCGCCCTTGGGTAGGTATCCATCAAGGTTGATCCGGTCAATGTTCAAGGCCAGGCCGAATGAAGGCCGGGTCCGCAACCAAATTGTCGCGGCACCTTCGATCGCCGTGCTGTCTAGACGCAAATTCATGTTCGTGATCTGGGCCTGGGTGGCATTCACAGCGAATTCAGAGGTCAGAACCAGGTTAGCCAGGCGGCGAGTTGGGATCTGGGCCGGATTGGCGTTCAACCATTTCAAAAGACTGCGTAGATTATTCGAGGCTAGTTCAATCCTCCCCTTTAGGCGCGGGGTGCCATCTTGGCTGCCGGTATCGCCGGATAAAAGCAAGTCCGATCCGCCTGGCAATAGGGCCGCCAGGCGGTCCAGGCGTAGTATTCCTTTTTCGACCGACGCATCTAACTGGACCTGGGAGATCACACCGCCACGATAGCGCATGCCATCTACGGTGATCACTACCCTACCGCGGATATTCCTTGGGATCGCCGGCAATTTCGGCAAAGCGGGTTTTGACGGAGAAGTATCACCACTCCTCTTTTGATCACGCCCGTCGTCGGTCACGGTGCCGGTTAGCAGGCGGTCAAGGTCCAGGTGGTTGATTGCTAGAGTCAGGTTGTAATTGTGTGAATCCCCTAGGTTCGCAGTGAACGCCCCGCCGCCTTGCACCGGGCCGAAATTTAGGTCCAGGTCGTTCAGCGTAGCGGCTTCGGGCGATACTTCAATCGACGCTTTTAGTTCCAAGGGTTGTTGCAAAATGGATGGCGCTTCGCTGGATTTTACAATTGCCTTATGTATTGCGGCCATGTTCTTGGTTGACAATTCGACTTGTCCGATCAATTTCGGGACCTTGGCTAAGCCTTCAAGCCTTCCTATAAATTTTGCTCGTCCACCGTCACCCGCCAGCTTGAGCCCCGCGCGCAGACCGACCGGTTTGCCTTCGGCCAGTTTGTCCAGGGAAAGATCAAAACCAACAGGTAGGCCACGGACATTCGCCGTACCTGTGAACCAAAACGGTCCTTTCAACGACGTGGCAGAACCGTCGAGGTCCAGCTTCTCTATGCGTTCTTCGGTTTGAGAACGGGCATCTCGGTAGATAATCGTTGCATCTTCGACAGAGAGTTTTTCCAAGGAAAGATTCAGATCTGACGATCCGCTTGCGCCGCCGGCCATCCCGCTTGATTCGGTTTGGTTCTCGAATTGCCAGTTAGCTTTGCCGGTGGAAGAGACCTCCAACAACAGATGGGGCGCAATCAGGCGCACGGATGTTACCTGGATCTCACCGGATATCAACGGCGCCAGGGCAACCCGCACCTCCAGAGCTTTCAACTCGAGCAAGGGAGCGCCCTGGGGCAAACCGGCCAGCCGGATATCGGTGACCGAGAGCGCCGGGGCCGGTATGATATTCAAGCTGATATTGCCGTCGATCTTCAAATCACGGCTGGTGGCCTCCCGCACCGCAGTGATGATTTCTGCCTTGTGGTCGTTCCAATTAATGAAACTGGGGCCGACCAAAAGGGCGGCGACAAGCAGAACAATCAAAATGCCAAGGCCGACAATAAACGTTCTCAAAGTAAACTCCTGCATGGCAACTGCGCCCATCGTGGAATTCCGATGGGTTGCATTGAACAGCATATAGCCTAATCTATTAAGGCGGAATTAAGGCATATGGTGGATGGAATTTTGAGTTGGGCGATCGGGGTTTTGCTCACTTCTTTAACCCAAGGATGCTGGATAGGAAGGAGAGAAAGCATGACCGCGGTCATCAATCTCAACCACTTTCGCAAGACCAGAAAGAAGGCCGAAAAGAATACTCTAGCAGCTCGCAACCGGGTGCGGCATGGTCGCCGAAAAGATGACCGTCGGCGCGATGAGATGGCGGAAGAGCGGAGTACAAGGGATCTTGACGGCCGTTGCCTTGAGAGTGACGGTCTTGACGACAACGAGGCGGCCTGGGACGATTATGGATTGAAATAGAGTTAGGCCTCTCTATGAACCTATCGATTGCCGTCGTGCTCTTCCGCTTGTGCTTCTAAAAGAGCGCGATTATAGGCGCGTAGAACATCACTGTGGTGTACGACGCCTAAAACACGTTTGTCTTTGGCGGATTCAATGACTGCTAAATGTTCCTCGCCAGAAACGTCCATTACCGCAAGGACATTTTCCAAGGTATCCGTCAGCAACGGCACAGGCGCTTGCGTATGGGCGACATCTCGTGCGTTGATCAGGCTGTCGAGACTGCTGTCGAATCCGATATGTTTGAGGTCCGCGAAAGATATGGTCCCGATCAGCCGCTCTTCGTCGTCGACTACGACAAAAGTCCCATGGGGAAGCCGCGCGAACATGGATTTGATCTCCGCGATGGTGGTGCGTTCCGAGATCCGGTCGAAGTCTTTGGCTAGGACGTCGGCGACGGTAAGTGTCTGCAATAAATGCCGAGCCCGCCCGCCTCGTAGGTTCAGACCGCGGTTCTCTAACTGCCAGTGAAAGAAGCTACGCCCCTGAACTCCTTGAACGATGACAGTGGCGATGGAAGTGGCGATCATAACAGCGACAGTAATTTGATAATCACCCGTTAGCTCGAATACGATTAGAATCGTTGAAATGGGTGCGCCCAGGGTGGCGGCGGCTAGGGCAGACATGCCAACAATAGCATAGGCGCCGTGGGAAGCCGCTAAATGGGGAAAAACACTGGCAGCGATGATGCCAAAGGCGCCACCAGTCATGGCACCAAGACAGAGAGAAGGTGTGAAAATTCCGCCGCCAAAGCGGCATCCCAGGCTAATAGCCGTGGCCGCAGCTTTTAGAGGAATTAGGAGCATTAATAGCCAGAGCGGCAGCAACTCCTGCAATGCGGCATCAGTGGTTTCATAACCAACCCCCAGCACATGGGGAAACTCCACTGCAATTGCGCCCACCGCCAATCCGCCCGCCGCCGGTTTCAACCAGTTGGGGATTGGAAGACTATCGACTATACGCTCTGCATAAAAGATGGACCACATGAAGATAGTGGCGATGATGGCACAAACAGCACCCAATACCATGAAAGCAGGAAACTCCCACAACGAATTGATGCCGAATTGAGGTAGTAGGAATGCCGGTAGTTCACCAAGGTGGGCGCGACAAATAACAGTGGCAGCAACAGATGATATGACAACAGGGGCGAAGGCCGACAGCGCAACGATCTGGTGGGACGGTTTCAATCCAGGTGCTGCTGGCGTGGTCTTCGCTTCCTCTGAGTCTTCGTCGCCGGAGACAAAGAGCAGTGCCGACTCGATGAACACTGATCGGGTTAGACAGTCATCTTCAGCTGATCCTCTTGACCAACTAGAAAAGTTGGGAGAGTTACACGCAGCAGGGGCTCTTTCCGATGAGGAGTTTGCAGCCAAGAAGGCAGAACTTCTCGACCGGATTTGAGTTCACCGGAGATCAGCCAGCGAGGACACCACCTGGCCGGAGGGCCTTGATCCCGTCGCCGCCGGAGTGATCTTCGAGG
>CAXGCE010000235.1:0-4337 GCA_964007795.1 uncultured Alphaproteobacteria bacterium
ATCTTTATGGACTGCCAATCTCAGTCAAGGATTTGGCTCATGTTGAAGGAGTGCTGTGTACAGAAGGCTCTCCAATCTACAAGGACCGAATTTCCACGGAATCGGACTTGATGGTCAAAACCCTGGAAGCCAACGGCGCCATTGTCATCGGCAAATCTAACACGCCGGAATTCGGTGCTGGTGCCAATACTTTCAATGAAGTCTTTGGCGCCACGCGTAACCCGTGGGACACTCGCATGAATGCGGGCGGATCGTCGGGTGGCGCAGCCGTTAATCTGGCGACGGGGCAATGCTGGCTAGCGACGGGCAGTGATTTGGGTGGCTCTTTGCGCATTCCCGGCGCTTTTAACTCGGTGGTCGGGTTCCGTCCCAGCCCAGGGCGCTGTCCGCGCGGCCATTCAAAATTTCTGGGACGATTCAATGACATGAGTGTTTCCGGACCGATGGCACGAAATATCGTAGATGTAGCCATGATGCTAGATGCCATGGTCGGTCAATATCCTGCTGATCCCATCTCGTTACCCATACCCAACGTACCATTTTTAACTGCCGCGCAAATGGCCACGCCTCCAAAACGCATTGGTTGGAGCGCTTCTCTGGGTGTCGCCCCGGTGGAGCCGGAGATCGCTACAATCTGCGGAGCCGCGGCAAAAACCTTCGAGGGTTTTGGCACTCACGTGGATGAGGCCTGCCCAGATTTCACCCATGCTCACGAAATGTTTCTGACCATGCGCGGTGTGAGTTACGTAGCTGCCCAAGGCAGGCACATGGCGGAGAATCGAGATCTTCTAAAGCCGGAAGTTATCTGGAACTACAACTATGGCCTGGGGCTGTCCGCCGAAGACATCGCCCAGGCCCATATGATCCGTGCCCGCATTCATATCAACATGTGTGAATTTTTTGAGACCTATGATCTTTTAGTCACGCCCACGGTGATGACGGCACCCTCACTCGTCGAGATTCGTTATATAAGTGAAGTCGCCGGGGTCAAATTTACCAACTATGTGGATTGGCTCATGCACACTTTTTTGATCACGCCTACGGGTTGCCCGGCCGTGTCCGTTCCCTGTGGGTTTACGAATGACGGTTTGCCGGTTGGCTTACAATTGGTAGCACCGCCCCGCGCAGAGGCGGCGTTGTTGTCGGCCGCCGCCGCCTTTGAAGCCAACCAGTCTTTACAGTGGCAAACACCGATTAATCCGCGTGTGAAATGATGGCGCCTCTTCTATTTTGGACGGAAATGCTTAAATTCCTAGGCAACGTTGATCGCTAGCAAAAAGGGCCCTAAATGTTGGTTCGCTCCGCGCTGCTCACCTTCGGCCAAATCGCTGATCCGGTTTTCCGGGGCGTGGTGATCAAGAGTGTTATATTGACTTTGTGTTTGTTTGCCGGGTTGACGCTAATATTTTACATGGCCCGCCCAGACGTGACATATTTCGAATGGGAATGGCTGAACAGTGCACTGGAGGTTGGTGGTTTCCTAGTATTTTTCGCTATTTTGGTGTTGACATTTTTCATGATGGCAACTTTGATCGGCGGTGTCTTTCTGGACGAGGTGGCCGGTGCGGTGGAGAGACGTCACTACCAAAATGATCCACCTGGTCAATCGGCCGAATTTTCCAAAACTTTTGCGATCTCCGTCCGTTTTGTTGGCGTGACAATCTTACTTAACATCCTGGCCTTGCCTTTTTATCTGATTGCGTTATTCATACCTCCACTTTTTGCCTGTATTTTCTTTGGATTAAACGGTTATCTCTTATCTCGAGAGTATTTTGAGCTTGTAAGTCTAAGACATCAGGATGCAAATGCGGCTCGGCAGTTGCGCAAAACCAATGGCATCAAAGTTTTTGTCGCAGGTGTAGTGATCGCCTTTCTGATTACAGTACCAATCGTTAATCTATTCGCACCTATACTGGCGACCGCGTTTATGTTGCATATTTTCAAGGCTCTGCAAGGTCGAGCATTGGCTAAAATGGTCTCCTGATGCGTCGCACGGGCAATGAAGACCAGATTTTTTAGAAACGGGAAACAAATATGGCTAATGAAGAGGGCACATCGGGCGCATCAGCTTTTCGGCCTGAGATCACTCGGCGCCGGCCTGATTTTCCCGGCGGTCCGTTACGGGATATTCAATCAGTCGCCGGTAATGAAAGCGGCAACAAATTGATTGTCGGTCGGGACATTGTCCTGAACGGTCAGATTATGTCATGCGACCAACTAGTGGTAGAGGGACAGGTGGAGGCGGAATTGGAAAATTCCCAGTCCATTGAAATTTTGGAAACGGGTTTTTTCAAGGGATCCGCTGTCATAGAGGAAGCAACTATCAGCGGCAAATTCGAAGGCGAACTCACGGTTCGAGGCGAGTTGACCATCCGGTCCACTGGCCGGATTGAAGGTGAAATTCGCTATAGCAAACTTTGTATCGAATCAGGTGGTCAGATTGTTGGTACTGTCGCGGTGCTTGCTCCCAGCAATATGGCTTCGGTAACGCCGGTGGTGACGACGGGCGAGGACAATTGACCAAATTTGACCGCAGTGTGGCTGTTTGTTTGGCCACAACCTGTATTGCTTTGGCTTCGTGTGCGGGACAAAAAGCGACAGGTCCGGATCATCAAAATATCTCCAGTTTAGGCGCTATTCTTCAGGACAAAAGTGCCGTTTCGAACCCACTGGAGCCAGCCGCGACGGCACGTTCTAAAATCAGCCAGCCATCCCGCCCAAGTGATATAGAGGGCGCCGTCAAACCTGCTGCGGGAATAGCGCCACCCACCATGAATTCTGGGCAGAAAGCGGCGCCGCGGCCAGCGCCGGATGCCCGGCGATTAGTCGGTCTGAATGGTGACGGCCTAAACCATCTGCTGGGTAAACCCGCATTGCTGCGACAAGAAGCGGAGGTGGAGGTCTGGCAATACCGAACTGCCAATTGTGTGCTGCACCTTTTCCTTTATCGTGATGTGGCAAATAGCCCCCATCGCGTGGTACATGTGGAGGCCGTCCATAGCGCACCTTCCAGTGCTGTATCGGGAAATTCCGGTTTGGCGTTGTTGGCACAGAAAACATTGTTGCAGTCCTGTTTTGGCCGGTTGCTTCATCAAGCAACAGCCCTAAACAAGTCTAGTTAAACGAGCCTTTGTTTCAATTGTCCAGGCTTCGGGCCTCGTCGATCAACATGATAGGAATACCTGCCCTGATAGGATAGGCCAAGCGCGCCTGGTGGCTGATCAATTCCTGTGCTTCCCGGTCGTATTCGAGAGGTCCCTTGGTCAGAGGGCAAACCAAAATTTCCAATAATTTTGGGTCCACGCAGCCCATTTCGTTTTCACCAGGGCTGTTGTCGGTCATGATGGATTCCTAACTCGCCGATCAATGTATTTTATGGCCATCGCCATCCTGATCCTCCCTTCCACCGCTAGCGCGATGTAACAACGACATCTCCACCAATGCGGTCATTATGCGGCTGCGCTCGAATAGATCATGCGCCTCCAGCAAAGCCTGTTTCTCCGCTGGACCGAAGGGGCAGATCATGGCCAGTGAAGTAATCAGCGACCCTGTTTTCGCCTTGACGATTGAATCCCAATCGGCGGGAATTTCTGCAAGTTCCAAATAAGCCTTCAGAGCCGTCATGAGGCGGTTTCGGTCGATGCCGGCGGTTTCGTCCTCGCCCCATCGGTCGGCGTCGTAACGATCCCAATCGGCTTTCACCTGCCGATAACGCGTGGTCACCGACAATTCCTCGATAATGGCGAAACGAGATAGGCCAGTCAGGGTGATTTCTAAACGTTTGTCCTTGGTTTCCTGAAAGGCGGTGATCCGCCCGGCCCCACCAATGCCGTAGACTGCAGGCCTTTCGGTGCTCAGGCTTTGAGACGAAGGCTGCACCATACCGATGACGCGGTCGCCGGCCATAGCATCCCGGGTCATATCCAAATAACGTGGTTCGAAAATATTCAGAGGCAATCTGGCGTTGGGCAGCAACAGAACTCCGCCCAAGGGAAATATGGGTATACGGGCCGGTAGGGTCTCTTCCGTTGATTGATCCTCTAACATGAACGAAACCCGTACCCCTTAGGAAAACAGGATCGAGCTAAGTTGTCTGCGGGCGGAAACCGTCAATTCGTCGGCATGGCCAAATGCCTCGAACAGGGTCAGGAGTTGCTTGCGGGCAGCGTCATCATTCCAGTCATGGTTGCGACGAATGGATTCAAGCAACTGATCTACAGCATCCTCGCGGCGTCCGGCTGCCAAAAGGGCTTTGGACAGTTCTATGCGGGCCTCGTGATCATTGCCATCGGCGGCTATCCGGGCCTCAAATTCCAACATTTCTCCGGCATCCCCGG
>CAXGCE010000236.1:0-4330 GCA_964007795.1 uncultured Alphaproteobacteria bacterium
AAGTAATTGATTTTTATATATTTTTACCTATCAGCAATAGACGCAAACCCACGATCATGACCAAATCGAGGGTTCGGCTCTGTCGTGAACCGGGACCAGGAGCGAAAAAGAAGAAATTTCGTGGCATAATTCACTCTTTGCCAGACGGATCAGGCAGGGTCAGCGTTACTGCGATGGCCAGGGCGGCGAGCGAGCCAGAGGCCAGATAGGCGGCCGTAAATTCACCACAATAATCTGCCATGACACCGGCTAGAATGGGTCCAAGGATCTGGCCAATGCCGAAAATGGCGGTCAGCTTGCCTAGAATGCCTGCTACCCGCTCTGGAGACGCATAGTCTGCTACGGTAGCGCCCATTATTAGGGGCAGGCTGAATGTTGACAGGCCATACAAAACGACAGATGCATAGACTGACCAGGCGCCACTGCCAAATGCGATCAGGGCATAGGCAAAGGTCTGAAAGGAAAGCGATGCCGCGATACCCGCCCGTCTGCCGAAGCGGTCGGAGAAACCTCCAAAAAGCGGTCCGCAGAACAGGCTGCAAATGCCCAGCCAAATCCAGAACTGCCCGGCCTTGGCCTGGTCCATGCCATGTTCCCTTACAAGGGTCGTAATGATGAAGGTGGCGTAGACAACATAAGTTAGGCCAAATAAAAAATAGATAATACTGAGGCGCGGGGTGACCTTTCCCAGAATATCCTGGGTCCGGACGCTCCGAGGGTCATGCTTCTCTGGTGTGTCGGTTTGTTCCCGTTCTCCACCGAATGGCGTCAGGCCCAGTTCCATGGGTCTGTTGCGCATCATGACCAGGCTAAACAGAATCAATGGCACGCAAACAAGAGCCAGGCCGCCCCAGCCCAAACGCCAGCCGGTTTGGGCCATTTGCCCGTTAATCCATGGTACCGCCCAGCCCGCTAGAATTACCGCCAGGCCAAAGCCGATAGAAAGAAATCCGATAGCTCGCCCGCGCCAACTGGTGGTGAACCAATGGGGCATAATTGCAATTGTGCAAACCAGGGCAATGCCACTGCCCAAACCCGTGAAGCCATAAAGGATCGCGATTGGAAGAAAATTATTGGCGACAGAGACAAACAACATGGTCGCCACAACCAACATTAAGGACAAGAAAATCAGCCGACGTTCGCCATAGCGAGGTATTAGACGCCGAACCCAAAGGGCGCCCAGTAGATAACCAACAAAATTCGAAGTGGAGATCCAACCCATTTGTACATAAGACAGGGTCAACGCCTCGCCCATGGCGGGTAACAACATGCCCAGGGCGAAGCGTCCAATACCCAGACAGACAAATATGCTGAAAATGGCGGAGATCACAATCCACCAGCCATAGTGCAAGCCTGTCATGGGCGCGGACGGCGATATTCGATGTCGGACCGACGACCCGTCCGGTGGCCCTATCACAATCGGTCCCTCTTTTTGTTCTTCATAAGGTGTCGTCATCCGAATACAGTCTGTAGCCTTTGGCATTGCATATTGTGGTGCACTAACTGCGGTGATAGGTGAACAGGTACAGCGGGGCAATGTAGCCCAGCGAATCTTTCTTGGACCATATAAAACAGTTGAAGGGCAATTCACCCGGATATGGCAAATCAGGTCGTGAACGAGGATGCGTTGGCCTATTGCCTGGGCAAATTGAGACGGGAGGACAGGGATCGGTATTTGACCCTGTTATTCGCACCAAGAACCGCGCGCTCCGGATTGGTTGCCATTTATGCTTTTAACCTTGAATGTGCCCGCGCCGTAGCAGCGGGCGGGGAACAACCCCTGTTGGGTCAGATGCGCCTACAATGGTGGCGAGATTGTCTGACCGGGCTGGGCAGCGATCCATCGCGGCAGGGTGCCCATCCCTTGCTGTCTATCCTCTCCCAGCATACCCATCTTGCGTTGGGGTTGCAGGTGCAGCTGTCGGCTCGGGAGAGAGATTTGACCAATTCGGCATTCTTAACACTGGATGAGGTTGTAGACCATGCTGCAGTGACGGGTGGTGGCCTGGCTGCCTTGGCTGCGTTGCAATTGGACGAGGATCAGGAGGCACCGGCCCGGGCAGCTGGTACGGCCTATGCCTTGGCAGGCATGCTACGCGCAATCCCCTTTCAAAGGCCAGGTCGAGCCTTTCAAGGTCGGCTGTGTCTACCTCGCAACCTTATAGAAGCACAGGGACTTTCGGACGATGAAATTTGGTCTGGTAAACGGCTGGACGCCATTGTGGCTTGTGTACGACCCGTAGCCGAGGCTGCACAGTCGCAATTGGATGAAATGACAAGTACCGGAGGTGCAGGTACGGCCATATCGCCGATGCTGCACGGCACCTTAGCGCGAGCCTATCTGTCGCGACTTGCCAAGGTTGGCTATAACCCGTATTCGTCAAAACTGGGTCTGCATCCCTTGGCCCGCCCCCTTATTCTGTATTGGCGCGCCCTTCTGCGCCGGCCCTAAACAGCCAGGTATCGAGGTCGGCCAGAGCCCGTTTCGCATAGGCCGCCTTCCGCTGCTTCTTCTTCACAGGTGGTTGTAAAAGAGGAAAAAGTCCGAAATTTGCGTTCATGGGCTGAAATTCATTTGCGCCTCCATCCCGATGTCGAGCCGTCCCGGTAATGTGACCCAGTAAAGTTCCCATGGACGTTGTGGGCGGCGGCAGATCCGGGGCACGTCCCAAACGCTCGGCGGCGGCGAACGTGCCTGTCAGCAAACCCATAGCAGCGCTTTCTACATAACCTTCCACTCCGGTCATCTGACCCGCGAAACGCAGGCGCGGCTCGGCCGATAGGCGGCAGGTTTCGTCCAGCAAGTTAGGACTGTTCAAGAAGGTATTGCGGTGAATGCCACCCATGCGGGCGAAGCGGGCATTTTCCAACCCCGGAATGGTGCGCAGAATTTCGATCTGAGCGCCGTGCCTTAATTTGGTCTGGAAGCCGACCAGATTATAGAGGCTGCCTGAGGCATTATCTTGGCGCAATTGCACCACGGCGTAGGGCTTTTTATCTGGTTTATGCGCATTTGTCAGACCGACGGGCTTCATTGGACCAAAACGCAAGGTCTCCGGCCCCCGCTCGGCCATTACCTCGATGGGTAAGCAGCCCTCAAAATAGGGCGTGTCCTTCTCCCATTCGCGGAATTCTGCTACCTCACCGGCAAGTAAAGTGGCGATGAAAACTTCATACTGTTCGTGGTTCAGGGGACAATTCAGATAATCCTTGCCGGTGCCGCCGGGACCAGGTTTGTCATAGCGGGACTGGAACCAGGCGATATCCATATTCACGCTGTCCGCATAGACGATTGGCGCAATTGCGTCGAAAAAGGCCAGGTGCTCTGCCCCAGTTAATTCTCCAATGGCGGCCGCCAGGTCGGGGGAGGTAAGGGGGCCGGTGGCTATGATGACATTGTCCCAGTCTTCAGGCGGCAGTCCTCCTACCTCCCCGCGCTGTAACTTCACCAATGGATCCGCTTTCAGGGCGGAACCTACGTGCGCCGAGAACCCATTCCGATCCATGGCCAGGGCGCTTCCAGCCGGTACTTTGTTGGCGTCTGCCGCCGCCATGATCAGGCTGTTGCAACGGCGCATTTCCTCGTGCAACAAGCCAATGGCGCTGCCAATGGCATCGTCCGAGCGAAAGGAATTGGAGCAAACCAATTCCGCATAGTCATCACCTTGGTGCGCCTCCGTCATGCGCTCAGGCCGCATCTCATGCAGGACAACCGGTACGCCAGCGCGGGCAACCTGCCAGGCGGCTTCCGAACCTGCTAGTCCACCGCCGACAACGTGAATAGGCTTATTTTCGTTCATGGCAGCCTAATATGCCCGTAGAACCTTGGACGCAACCGAGTTTAATACGCTTGTCCTCACCTCACTGTTCCGGAGAACTTGTGGATGCGATGGCGGTTAAATCGGGCGACGGGAGGCATTCCTGGCAACAGCGTCAGCAATGACGGGGATCATCTCATCGGGGTAGTCATGACCCATCCCCTCGATCACCAACAATTCAGAATTCGGGATAGAATTCCTGATATCCTCGCCGCCCGGAAGGGGAATGAGAGGGTCCTCGCGGCCATGAATGACCAGAGTTGGGGCAGAGATGTCCGACAACCGATCTACCCGGCTGTCGCCTGAGGCGATGCTGGCCAAAAGATGCCGGCTGTTACCTTCGGGATAAAAACACCTGTCGTACTGCGCCCCAGCTTCTTCCCGCAAAACAGCCTCGGGACGGGGAAATTTTAGGCTGCCGATGATCCGGGCGTTTTCGACCGCTTCATTCATGGCGCCCTCGCGGGTGCCGGCGGGATTGCGGGGTCGGGTTAGCCATTCCGCGACCTCTC
>CAXGCE010000237.1:0-4324 GCA_964007795.1 uncultured Alphaproteobacteria bacterium
CGAACGAAATTTGAACCGTGCACCCACCCTGACAAACCTCGAAGGCAAAACCATTGGAGTACTGGAAAACGGAAAATTAAATGCTGTGATCATGCTGCAGGAAACCGCGGCCTTGTTCGAACGGCGACATGGCTGCACCGTCTTGCCTATGTTTTCAAAATCGAATGCTTCGGCCCCCGCGCCTGATGAGACTTTGCAAGCGGCGGCTCAAAATGTCGATTTCCTGATCACCGGCCTGGGTGATTGAGGCAGTTGTTCCACGTGCAGTTTGCATGACGGCATCAGCTTTGAACAATTGGGCAAACGGGCTGCGGTGGTTTGCACCGAGCCTTTCGAGATAACAGTTAAAAACATCGCCCGCATGCTGGGCCTGCCCGACTACCCCTTCATTATGGTCGAACACCCTATCGGTAGCCGCTCCCGGCCGGAAATCAAAAAATTGGCGGAGGCGGCCTATGAGCAGGCCTTGCCAATTCTGATGGCATAAGCACACCGACCGCACAGGCGGCTAGGGATCCTCGTCACTATCTCGTTGCGGTTGATTACGGACCTCCTCGTTGGGCATATCGACGCGGGACCATTCGCCTTCGTGCAGGCGTTCATCAGCAACCTTGGCGATTTCCGCGCGCAGCGACGGATCGGTCTCCAGGAGACCTTGAAAATCTATTTTCATAAGTTGCAGGAGGCGGCATTCGGTAACGGCGAAGACGTGGGCCCCGCGATGCGTGTCGCGCAGCAGAGCTATCTCGCCAAAAAAATCCCCACCCTCAAGCTTTACGCGATGGCCACCCACGTCCACGACAGCTTCGCCGGCTACGAGAAAATACATGCTATCTGCCGGTTGGCCTTTATGGACAATTTGATAGCCCGAGGGCACGGTTTTAGACCGCAGCAATCCGCCAATCTTCGCCAGGGTGGCTGGGTCAATTTTTACAAACAATGGCACTCTCGCGACCATGCCCCAGGTGACGACGAAATCGCGGCGGTGGTGTTCATTGGTAAAACTTGCGGCGATAATCGCGATCGGCAGGGCATACATGGTGACACCCAACACAGCAACAAAGCCACCGAATATCCGGCCCGTGGCCGTTATGGGTACAACGTCGCCGTAACCGACCGTGGACAAGGTCGCCAATGCCCACCACATAGCATCCGGAATTGTGCCAAAGGCATTTGGCTGCGCCTCACTTTCAAAAATTGTCATGATGGAAGCGGAAAGCATCAACAGGCCAAACGTGATCACCAACACAGCGCCCAAGGACTGACGCTCCTGCCAAAGCACTCTTCCCAGGGTGATGATCGTGGGAGAATACCTAGCCAGTTTCAATAGACGCAATAGACGGAAAATGCGCATGAAACGCAGATCCAGGCCAATCAGGTTGACCAGCAGCGCTGGCAATATGGCCAATAGGTCAATGATCATAAAGGGTGAGAGGGCATAACGCCGCCGCGCCTCAGACGGCGAGAGGCGCTTCAGAGGCGGCAGTTCGGTACAAACCCAGAGACGAACAAGATACTCAGCGGAGAAAATCGCAAGTGAGATGTACTCAAACAGGATAAACCCACGGCCATATTCCGCTTCGAATCTGGGCACCGATTCCAGCGCCACCGCTAAAACGTTAGTGATGATCAAAACACACAAAAAACTGTCGATAGCCCGATGACTGGCCGCGGTCCGGGTGCCGCCTTCCAACAGATCATAGAGCTGTCGTTTTAGGGCCATAGCCACCTACCCGCGTGGCTGCTAACCAGCCGCCGCAATAGCCTCCTCAATCGCCGCCAGAGCACCATTGGCATTATCTCCATTGGGGCCACCGGCCTGGGCCATATCGGGTCGCCCGCCACCGCCCTTGCCTCCCACTGCGGCAGCGCCAACACGCACCAGATCGATCGCACTAAAACGCTCGGTCAAGTCATTGGTGACCCCGATAATCAAGGCCACCTTGCCTTCGTTTACCGCAACGAAGGCAACAACGCCAGAACCCAATTTCTGCTTCGCCGCATCGACCATGCCGCGAAGCTCCTTAGCTGGCATACCCGTCAAAACCCGACCGGAGAATTTTATGCCGGCAACGTCCTTGGCTCTTTCGTCACTGTCCTTCGTCTCCCCGCCACCCAAGGCTAGGGACTGGCGGGACTGACTTAGTTCCCGTTCAAGCTTCTTGCGCTCTTCCAACAGGGCGGTGATACGACCTGGCAGATCTGCCGGGGTTGTACGCAACAATTCCACCGCTGTATGAAGCTGTATTTCTTGCGCATGAAAATGCTCCAACGCCGCCGCGCCAGTCAGGGCTTCAATCCGCCGCACCCCGGCGGCGACAGCGCCTTCACCTACCACCGTAAAGGTGCCTATATCACCAGTTTTCCGAACATGGGTGCCGCCGCACAATTCTGTGGAATAGGTCCCCTCGTCTCCCGCGCCCATGGAAACCACGCGTACTTCGTCACCATATTTTTCTCCAAACAAGGCCAGGGCACCCCGCTCGACCGCCTCGTCCGGGGTCATCTGTCCAGTAAGCACTGGGCTATTATTACGGATTTGTTCGTTGACGTCCTTTACGATCAAAGCCAATTCCGATGACTCCACCGCTCTGGGATGGCTGATGTCAAAGCGTAGACGATCCGGAGCGACCAAAGAGCCCTTTTGCGTCACATGGGCGCCCAAGCGTTTGCGCAAGGCCGCGTGCAACAAATGAGTCGCAGAATGATTAGCGCGCAGTTGTTCCCGACGTCTGCCGGCAACTATAATTTCCAAGGCATCGGCAACCTTCAAGGTACCGGAGGTGACCTTGCCAAGATGTACGTGCAGGTCACCAACGTATATTTGCGTATCTACAATTTCTACAGCCAAACCGTCCGCTCCCCGCATGGCACCCGAGTCCCCCAGTTGGCCGCCGGACTCACCATAGAACGGTGTTTGGTTTACCAAGATGGATATATCGCTTCCCATCGATGCGGAATCGACAGATTTGCCATCGACCACCAGGGCCAATACCTCGCCTTCCGCCTGATCCTTGTCATAACCAAGGAATTCGGTTGCACCGCATTGCTCCCGCAGGTCGAACCAAATGGCTTCTGTTCCCGTCTCGCCACTACCGACCCAACTGGCCCGAGCTTCGGCCCGCTGGCGTTCCATGGCCGCGTCGAAACCATCCGTGTCCACCGCCCGGCTCTGACCACGAAGGACATCCTGGGTCAGATCCAACGGGAAACCATATGTGTCGTAAAGACGAAAGGCCACGTCGCCTGGGAGTGTTTCGCCGTCACCTAGCTTCTCTACTTCTCCCATCAACAGATGCAGACCTCGCTCCAAAGTTTGCTTGAACCTGATTTCCTCTCCGCGCAGTGTCTCAGTGATCAGCGCCTCGGCCCGCGCCAGCTCCGGAAAGGCCTGTCCCATTTTACCCACCAGTGTCGGCACCAATTGCCACATTAGGGGTTCGTTCGCGCCCATCATATGAGCGTGTCGCATAGCCCGCCGCATAATCCGGCGCAACACATAGCCGCGACCTTCGTTGGAGGGCAAGACACCGTCGGCGATTAGAAAGGACGAGGCACGCAGATGGTCGGCGATGACCTTGTGCCCGGACTTTTGTGGACCTTCTACATCCACATTGGTAATCTCTGCAGAGGCGTTCATGATACTACGCAGCAGGTCGATATCGTAGTTGTCGTGGGTGCCTTGTAACAATGCAGTAATCCGCTCTAGACCCATTCCGGTATCAATGGATGGCTTGGGCAAATCGATCCGTTCTTCGTGCGTTACTTGCTCAAACTGCATAAATACAAGGTTCCAGATTTCGATGAACCTATCACCATCTTCGTCAGGACTGCCCGGGGGGCCACCGGGGATCGAAGGGCCATGATCAAAAAATATCTCCGAGCACGGACCACAAGGGCCCGTATCTCCCATGGCCCAAAAGTTATCCGACGTAGCGATGCGGATGATGCGTTCCTCTGGCAACCCGGCAATTTTACGCCACAGATCGAAGGCCTGATCATCATCATGATAAACGGTGACCAATAGACGATCCCTGTCCAGGCCAAATTCTTTGGTAATCAGATTCCAGGCCAGTTCGATGGCCAGGTCTTTGAAATAGTCACCGAAAGAGAAGTTCCCCAACATCTCAAAGAAAGTATGATGCCGAGCGGTATAGCCCACATTGTCCAAATCGTTATGCTTGCCACCCGCTCGCACACATTTTTGCGACGTTACAGCTCGCCGATAGGGACGCACCTCGGCCCCGGTAAAGACGTTCTTGAACTGCACCATGCCCGCATTGGTGAACATCAAGGTAGGGTCATTATGAGGGACCAAGGGTGA
>CAXGCE010000238.1:0-4309 GCA_964007795.1 uncultured Alphaproteobacteria bacterium
ATCATGGGTAATACCAATGATCCCAAAACAAACGCATAGGAAACCTGGCCGTGAGCATCTTTGAATTCCATTTTGATTTTGGCAGCCCCAACGCCTACTTTTCTCACAAACTTATACCTAGTATCACCGAACGCACCGGCGTCGATTGTACCTATGTTCCCGTTCTGCTTGGCGGGATTTTTAAACTGACTAATAACAAATCGCCAATGGAACAATACCAGGGCATCAAGAACAAGAACGAATATGGCCGTCTGGAGATGGAGCGGTTTGTCAAGAAACACGGTTTCACTCACTACAAACGCAATCCCCACTTCCCCGTGAACACAGTGCAGATCATGCGCGGAGCCATTCTTACACAACGTGAGGGTCGTTTGCTGGAGTATGTAGACACTGTTTACAAGAACATGTGGGAACAGGGCCTGAAAATGGACGATCCGGAGGTCATCGCGACGGCTCTAGATCACGCTGGCTTCGACGGCGCCGAGATCCTGGAAGGAATTAAGGAACAGTCTGTGAAAGACGAATTGCTAAACAACACCACGGCCTCTGTGGAGCGAGGCACCTTCGGCAGCCCAACATTTTATGTGGGCGATGAGATCTATTTTGGTAAGGACCGCCTGGGCGCTGTCGAGGAAGAAATCGAAAGCCAAAAATGATCCCTGACCGAAAATTGCGTCTGGGTGCCTTTATGCGCCCGGTTAGCATCCACACCGCCGCTTGGCGTTATCCTGGCGGCACCCCGGATGCCAACTTCAACCTGCGCGCCATCATCGGTTTCGCCAAGAAACTAGAGCAGGGCAAGTTTGATGCCTTTTTCATGGCCGACCATCTGGCGGTTCTGAACATGCCTATTGAGGCCCTGAAACGTAGCGCTACAGTGACTTCGTTTGATCCCCTGACCCTGTTGCCGGCTCTGGCCATGGTGACGGAGCATCTGGGCCTGATCGCCACCGCTTCGACGACGTTCGAGCCGCCATACACCATCGCGCGGCGTTTCGCCTCTCTGGATCACATTTCAGGCGGTCGTGCCGCGTGGAATCTTGTAACGACTTCAAATCCGGATGCGGCTTTGAATTTTGGCATCGATGAAAAAATCGGCCACGGTCAACGTTACCGGCGGGCCCGCGAATTTGTCGACGTGGTCACCGGCCTGTGGGACAGTTTTGCCGATGACGCTTTTATTCGCGATGTGAACAGCGGAGTTTTTTTTGATCCGGAAAAAATGCACATCCTGGGGCATAAGGGCGATTACCTTTCTGTCCGCGGCCCGTTGAATATTGCCCGGCCACCTCAGGGCTGGCCGGTCATCGTACAGGCCGGCGCTTCGGAAGCGGGTCGGCAACTGGCGGCGGAGACGGCTGAAGTGATCTTTGCCGCCCAAAGCACGCTGGATGCTGGACAGAAATTCTATGCCGATATAAAGGGCCGCATGATTAAACTAGGCCGCAATCCCGACCATTTGAAAGTGCTGCCAGGCGCCTTTGTCGTTGTGGGCGAAACGGCGGAAGAGGCACAGAAAAAACGTGCCTTGCTTGACAGTCTTGTACATTACGACAGCGGCATCGCGTCTCTCTCCATCGCCCTGGGTCATGATGCATCCGGCTTCGATCCTAACAGGCCTTTGCCCCACATTCCCGAAAGCAACGCCTCGAAAAGCGGTCGCGAACGTGTCTTGGCCCTGGCGGAGCGGGAAAACCTCACTGTGCGGCAATTGGCAGGGCGACTGGGTGGCTATTCCGGTCTGGCCATGGTGGGCACCCCTACGATGATTGCTGATCAGATGGAAGAATGGCTGATGACCGACGCTTGCGACGGATTTAACGTCATGTTTCCTTATCTGCCCGGCGGCTTGGATGATTTCGTTGATCAGGTGGTCCCGGAACTGCAACGGCGAGGGATGTTCCGAACGGACTATGAGGGCCGTACCCTCAGGGAAAACCTTGGGCTGCCCCGACCGGCAAACAGATATTTTGGCAATTGAATTTGCGGCCATCGCTATTTGGCCGCCTCCTTCTCGATGGTAGCCAATGGCGGCTTTCCATCCGGCGCCTGTGTCGCCTGGTATACCAGTCAGGGCCATTATGCTGCCAACAGATCGGGTGCGCCCCCGTTATCCGCGACCGTCAGATTGACACCGAAGCCGGATTAAACCAAGGGGATGTCTTTATTCATTCGTTGGGTCCGGATCGCTTCAACGCCCAGCACGGTCTAAAGCGTGGACAGAGAAATAAGGCACGTCTCGTTCAATTACTCTGTGTAGGCTTATTCTGACCTTGAATTTGCGCGAAAGCCATTAGGAACATACAAAGATCCTTGATTTGGAAAATTCCTAACAACCAGAGCTATCGACGCCCGTAGGCAGCTTGGTCCGACACAACTTAGTCTTATCCATTGTGGTGCGGACCATAATGGCGTTGGTCAGGTCTGCATCTGTCAAATCGGCAGCATCCAGACTGACATCCGTAAGATTGGCACCTGTTAGATTGGCTCCCGTAAGATTTGCCAAAGTGATATTGGCGCCGTCCAGATTGGCGCCGCGTAAATCGGCGCCGATCAAATTGGTAACGGGCAAATCGGCTTTCCGCAGGTCGGCTCCCCGCAGGTTGGCGCCGAGCAGTTTCGCATCTGCAAGGCGAGCGGTTTGCATATTGGCACCGGAAAGGTCCGCCCCGACCAGAATGGTGCTGGTCAGGCTTGTTCCCACCAGTTTCGCGCCGGCCAGATTCGTGCCGCTCATATCCACGCCATGCAGGTTGGCTTCTGACATGTCGGCGCCGCGCAAGTCGGTCTTCAAAATGATCGCCTGAAGCATATGTGCCCGGTAAAACGAGGCGCCGGGAAAACTACCGCCGCTCAAATTTGTGCCGCTTAAATCCGCCATTTTGAACTGCATGCCAGGGCCAACCACTGTGCGAAGATCTGCCCGACCCAAGGACGTGTTGTCCATATTCGCATCGCGCATTTTCGCGCCGCGCAAATCGGTCCACCACAAATTGGCCCGGGCAAAATTCGCCTCGCGCAAGTCGGCATCACGCAGTTCCGTCCACCAAAGTGTAGCGCCGCGCAGATCCGCGCCCTTTAGGTCCGCGCCGGCCAGCTTTGTCCACCATAGGCCCGTCGCACGCAAGTCACAGCCTGGGCATCCATTGTGAGATTTAACAGCCCGGACCCTGGGCTCATCGTATCCGAACAGCCAGCCAGCGAAAATAGCTAGCACAATTACGGCCGCCAGAATGATCTTTAGAAAATTGGGCATTGATACCGGGTTTAGCAGGAGGGCAGATTAGGGTGTGCAGACTAATATCAGAATTAGCTCATAAAAAAAGCATGCAGAAGAAATTCTAGCCATGATGGACCGAGTATTCGCCATCAAGGCCAGTTAAGGTTGCGGGAATTGGCGGGTCAGTTCAAACACACGTGACGCGCACATGTACCATGAGCCATCGGGGTCGACAGTGAGTGAGCCGTTCAAAGTAGACCAACCCTTAGACGCCACGATGTCCTTAATCCTGATGGGAATGCCTTCCATCTGGCTCAGTGTCCGGTCGCCGACCACGCGATTGCCAGCGGCAGCGGCTGCATCTCGATGGACCTGTACGTCAGTGACTGGAAAGGCCTTCAAGGTGGGTTCCATGGACCTGAGTTGCGGCAGGGAGGCGTCGATGATGTCTTCCGGAGCAATTTCTCGAGGGGGGAGGACCCGCAACAGCTGAATCATGGTCGGCAATTCTAACGCCATGCACATCCCGAAAAATCTAGGAAAGTCATTCGGCGGCTTCAGTCAGGCCGCTGCCAGGATTGCGCCATTCTGTTAGCAATCTATCCCGCAAGGCCAAGGCGTCCCGACAATGTTGAGTTTTGACGTGACCAAAACCGGTAATCAATTGCGGCACGTTCGCCAGCCGAACGGCCAAGGACCTGTTATCGATCTTTAAGGTTACGAGAATTTCCCCGATCATTTCCTCATACTCCGCGATCAAACGCCGTTCCATCCGGCGCTCTTCGGTTCGACCAAAGATGTCGAAGCGCGTGCCCCGCAAGAACCGAAATCGGGCCATCCAGCCCATGACTGTGGCCATCCAAGGTCCAAAATCTTGCTTCATGGGCTGGCCGGTTTCCACATTCCTCTTGCTCCAAATGGGAGGCGCCAAATGGAAGATCAGTTTGTAGTCGCCTTCGAATTGTTGCGTCAGTGCCTCGTGGAACCGGCCGTCGCTGTACAGACGGGCCACTTCATATTCGTCCTTATAGGCCATGAGCTTAAACAAGTTTCGGGCAACCGCAATTGCTAGATCTTGATGTCCTGGAG
>CAXGCE010000239.1:0-4300 GCA_964007795.1 uncultured Alphaproteobacteria bacterium
GCCGAATTGGCGCGCTAGAGCAACGTGTTCTTCATGATCCAGATTCTGATTGCGGAAGAATACCACCTTCCAATTCAACAAGGCATTGTAGATTTCTTGACGCGTGGCTTTTGTCAGGGGTCTCTTCAGGTCGACATTGGAAATCTCGGCGCCGATGTGTAGGGTCTGAGGTATGATATTGATGCCACGTTTGTTCACCTTATTTGCCGTGCCCTTGGGGTTTGTTTTCGCCATGGCGGGTGTGCTGCTCATGAATTTCTCCGTCTGCTTAATTCATCGCATAGACGGCTAATTTGTTACTATCCAGATCCCGGAAGTAACCAAATGTCATGCCGCCACGTGGCCCCACCGCGCCTTCATTCACCCCGCCCAACGCAAGCGCCCTGGCGTGTAGTTTAACTACAGTTTCGGCATCATTGACCAATAGGGCGACCATAATTCCATTACCGCTTGTCGCAGCTTCACCATCGAAGGGTTTGATAATTCCCAACATGGCGGCTCCGGCTTTGCTCGACCACAGGACTAGACGATCGTTAGGTGTAATTTTCTTTAAGCCAAGGTCTTTAAACAAGGCGTCATAAAATTCCGTGGCCTTTTCCAGATCGTTGGTGCCGAGTGTTGTATATCCAATCATTCCCTTATTGTCCTTGTGCTGTTGGACCTCTTTAATGGTACGCATATTGCGGAACCGTTGGAACGTCTTTCTTACGGCCAACGCCAAGAGTATTTACCGCAGAATGTCACCTGCTGATATCTCCAAAGCACGCAAACTGGCGCGGGACCGCGTGAAATCGGACTTTAGAGGCAGAGGCGCCACGCCGATGTACCAGACTCTCCTTTCTAGTCTGGGGCGGCATGTGCATGCCTGATGATAACTAAATCTATTGTTGGAAAATTTATTGTTATGGTAGGTCATTGCGATGCAGATCTTGCAGAAGGGTTAGTACAGCTAATTTTGGTTTCAAACGCCATCGATAGACTTGGAGGTTCTCCATGACCCGTTGCACATAATTGCGGGTCTCTGTTATGGGGATTAATTCTATCCAATCAATGGGATCGATGACACCATTTCGGGGATCGCCATTTTGTCGTAGCCAGCGTTTGACCCGGTTTGGACCTGCATTATAAGCGGCGAGAGCCAGAATGTAGGAGCCGCGGTATTTATTTACCATTTGGCCCAGATAGGCGGAACCCAAACGCATATTATACCAGGGGTCGAATAATCGGTCTCGCCGATAAGAAATGCGTAGGCTTTTGGCAATTTTGCGAGCGGTTTGTGGTAGCAATTGCATCAGGCCGCGCGCAGAGGCGGATGAAACTGCCCGTGGGTTAAATTCGCTCTCCTGGCGGGCCACGGCGTGGATTAGTGCTGGTTCGATCTTCATAGGCGGTAGCGCGGCGAGGATGGGATAGCCCGTTTGTGGCAGGAAAGTACCTTGACGAAGTGAAATTTTGGCGGTTCGCACAGCCAGAGCCGATTGGCCTAGATCGGCGCCAAGCCTAGCCACAAGCGTGCGTTCAGAAGGATTGTTCGCTACGTGAGCAAGATAGAGCAAGAACGGTCGCAAGTGTTTTTCTTGCCCTAATTCAACAAGCAAATGGCTCAATTGGGTAATTTCACGCTTTTTGAATTTGGCTATGGCGGCGGGGGTAGGCGTTGGTTCCTTAGGCATCAACCAACTGCCACTGTAATCAATCGCCTGGAAAGCTAATTGTCCGTAATAAGTGCCAGGATAACGGGTAGCAGCCTTGTACCAAGCGGTTGCATCATTGCGTCTACCGAGCGCCGCGTTAGCTCTGCCGGCCCAATATGCGGCGCGCGCAAGGCTAACAGGATAGCGGACGTTTTTGTATAGCACTACGAAATGGTGCAGTGCTCGATTTGCCTTTGCCACATGGCGCAGGGCAATCCATCCGGCTAACCATTCAGCTTGCGCGAATGAAAAACCGCCGGCCTTTTGGCGGTGTTCTGAAGCCAAACGGTAGGCTAGATCGACATCGCTTTCACGAAGCGCCATACGGATTTGAATATGCCGTTCAAGCCACCATTTTTCAGGCCTTGGTCCTAGTTCTCGGATAGGTTTTAGCAGTATCTCTTGAGCCCTTTGATCCAGACCTTTACGTCGTCGCCAGCGCAGTCGTTCATAGATCAGGCCGGTATCAGCTAAAAGAGCATGGGGCACGGCGGCGATTTTGCCGTCGACGCCCGGGGCCTGCACCATCAGGCTTTCTCGTGCCTCCGCTAATTTGCGGTAGCCCTTTGGGATCAAGGAATAAAGACTGCGAGCGCTGTGGCGATGCCCTAGCCAAAGGAGTCGATCCAGGCGCGCCAAATGATCTACCTGTGTCAACGTTTGGTGGTGGTCTCGGTAAATTGTCTTTGATTGTTGACGTGAAAATCTATTGTTTACCCAGGCATATCTGAGCCAATTGTTACCTTCTTCTTGTAGACCTATTGCTAACATTGCCTCAGCTAGGCGAATTTGACCTGGCCCGGTCAGAGGGTGGTGACGAGTAAACCAATCAAGAGCAGTCTGATCACTGATATGGCTTATTTCCATCGCCTCTTCTGCCCGCCGGATCAATATTTCGATTGAAGGCCAGTTAGGGTTGGCATTCAAAAATTTGGCAATTTTGGAAAACTTAGACTGGTTGCCTCGTTTCAGGTAATGCATCCATTGCAGCGCTTTGGCGGGCAGGGGGTTCTGCGCTTTGCCTGCCCAACCAAGGGCGTTGGCCCAATTGCTGTTCTTGGCCGCCCTGAAGGCCTTTTTGTAGAGAGCCTGATCATGCGGTGAAAGCAGATTGCCCGCTGATACAGTCGGATTTCCTGTGACGACAGATAGCAGGACGGCTAGAATCAAAGATTTAATTAGGGATTGAATTGACGTTCTCGCAGCTTGCCCCCGTACCGGGGAAATGGTTAAGTTCACGGTTATAAAGATAGAATGATACTTCCCTAGGAGAGAATCATGTTCAAGGGCTCAATTGTCGCGCTAATTACGCCTTTCCGCGACGGCCAGGTGGATGAGGATGCGTTGCGCAAACTTGTTAATTGGCATGTTGAGCAGGGCACCGACGGCATCGTGCCTTGTGGCACTACGGGGGAAAGCCCGACGCTCTCCCACGATGAGCACAATCGAGTTGTGGAGATCGTCGTCAAAGAAGTGTCTGGTCGAATTCCAGTGATTGCTGGCGCTGGTTCCAATAACACAGCCGAGGCTATTTCGCTGACTCAACACGCACAAGAAGCAGGCGCCGATGGCGTATTGCACGTGGCAGGGTATTATAACCGGCCAAATCAGGAAGGTTTGTATCAACACTTCAAAGCGGTTCATGATGCTTCCGACCTACCCATTATCGTCTACAACATCCCGCCCCGCGCTATTGTTGATATTTTGCCCGAAACCATGGCGCGCATGGCTAATTTGCCGCGTATCGTTGGGGTTAAAGATGCTACAGGTGATGTTGCGCGGGTCAGCCGGGAACGGTTGTTGTTGGGCGATAATTTTTGTCAGCTTTCGGGCGAGGATGGCACCGCGTTGGCTTATAACGCTCAGGGTGGCGACGGTTGCATCTCGGTCACCGCGAATGTAGCTCCTAAATTATGCGCTGAGTTCCAGAAGGCATGCACTGCGGGCAACTATGTTCAGGCACTGGGCATGCATGAAAATCTGATGCCATTGCATATCGCGCTTTTTCTCGAACCCAGCCCGGCAGGAACCAAATATGCCGCCTCTCTACTTGGTTTATGCGAGGCGGAGGCTCGCCTCCCGGTGGTTCCGTTGACTAAATCCACAGCCGAACGGGTCGAGGCAGCCTTGAAAGACGTTGGGCTACTCGATTGATTGGATGGTGGGTTTGCCATGCCCCGCTCCATTGCCGAAAACAGAAAGGCCCGCCACAACTATTTCATCAATGATACGTTGGAGGCGGGCCTAATTCTGACCGGAACGGAGGTGAAATCGCTTCGCTTGGGCCAGGCCAGTATTGCTGAGGCTTATGCTGGTGAGAAGGACGGCAGTTTGCATTTGCTCAACGCCCATATTCCTGAATACAGGGGCGGAAACCGCTTTAATCACGATCCTCTGCGTCCGCGTCCTCTGTTGTTGCACAAGCAAGAAATCACCCGCCTGATAAACGCCATCTCCCGTTCCGGAGTGACTGTCGTGCCGTTGAAGTTGTATTTCAACGAACGAGGTATAGCTAAATGTTTACTAGGAATTGCTAAGGGCAAAAAACAGCATGACAAAAGAGCGACGGCGAAGGACCGGGATTGGAAGCGGGACCAAGCCCGACT
>CAXGCE010000240.1:0-4282 GCA_964007795.1 uncultured Alphaproteobacteria bacterium
CTGGATGGCTATGTGGCTCGCAGCATGGGCTCGGAAAGCGGACTAGGACGGTTCCTAGATCCTATCGCGGATAAACTTCTGGTCGCTGCCACTCTGTTGATGCTGGTCTATGTGGGTCGCATTGGGGATTGGACCATATTGCCCACAGTCGTCATCCTTTGCCGAGAGATACTGGTTTCAGGCCTACGCGAATTCTTGGCCGAACTACGGGTCAGCGTCCCGGTCAGCAAAGTAGCAAAATGGAAGACTATGTTACAAATGGTGGCCATCGGCTTTCTGATCGTGGGTGAGGCCGGCTGGGACCCCATACCAGTGATGGAAATCGGCCGCACGGGCATTTGGATTGCTGCCATTTTTACCATTTATACAGGCTATGATTACCTGCGGGCCGGATTGCGACATGTTACAACACCTGAGCCCGACGACAGCGGCGTAGATCTCCCATGAGAATTCTTGGCGTCACGGGATGGAGCGGTGCCGGAAAAACCACACTCCTCGTCAAACTTATCCCGGTCCTGACTGGACGAGGATTGCGAGTATCCACGGTGAAACATGCTCACCACTCTTTCGATGTGGACAAACCGGGCAAGGATTCTTACCGCCATCGTGCTGCCGGCGCCACTGAGGTGCTGATCAGCTCCGCTGCCCGTTGGGCACTGATGCATGAAAACTGCGAGAATAGTGAGCCGGGGCTTGAACAAATTTTGGCACGCATGACACCGGTGGACCTGGTCCTAGTGGAGGGTTTCAAGGGCGAAGGCCACGACAAGATAGAGGTGCATCGTGTCAATCTGGAAAAACCTTTGCTGTGCCGCAAGGATCGTAGCTTTATTGCTCTGGCCGCCAATTACTCTCCCGAGAATTTGGATTTGCCCCTCTTGAACCTGGACGATGTGGAAATGATAGCCAATTTCGTGGTCGATTATTGTCTTTCACAAGAGCTAGCGTCATGAACAAACTGGCCGACGATTGTTTCAATCAGGTCGAAGATTTGATGTCCATGTCCCAAGCCCTGGAGATATTGCAGCAACGTATCGTCATTGTGACCGGGGATCGCCTTGACCGTCTACCACTGGCTCGGGCCGCCGGGCGCATTTTGGCCGAGAATTTGGTTTCCGTCATCGACGTGCCGCCTCATGATAATTCAGCCGTGGACGGTTATGCTTTGCGTCACGAGGACCTGTCACAACATACAAAAACAACACTACCCATTCAGGGCCGCTCCGCCGCCGGCCATCCCTACGACGGCGAATTGGCGCCGGGTCAATGCATTCGTATCTTTACCGGCGCGGTGATGCCTTCCGGCGCCGACAGCATCGTGATGCAGGAGGATGTAGTGGCCTGCAACGGGGCGATCACCATTCCGTCGAGGCTGAAACTTGGCGCGAACCGTCGCTTACAGGGCGAGGACAACAAGGCTGGCGATATCGCACTGAAACGGGGGCAGCGACTGCGGCCCCAAGACCTGGGCCTCGCCGCTTCCGTCGGGCATGGCGAACTGACTGTCTATCGCCCCTTGCGGGTCGGAGTGTTTTCCACCGGAGACGAATTAACAGAACCAGGCGATGCACTGTCCGATGGCGCAGTCTATGATGCTAACCGGCATATCTTGATGTCCTTGATTACGGGCCTGGGCGCCGAAGTATCTGATCTGGGCATTCTGCCTGACGAGGCAGCCGCGGTACGCGAAGGTTTGAGCAAGGCCGCCAAAGACCATGATCTACTGTTGACCTCGGGTGGTGTCTCAGTAGGAAACGAGGACTATGTGCGCGACGCCGTGGAGGCTCTGGGCCATTTGCATTTCTGGCGCTTGGCGATCAAGCCGGGACGGCCGCTTGCGTTGGGCCAGGTGGGAGATACTGCCTTTGTCGGACTGCCGGGCAATCCCGTAGCCGCTACGGTCTGTTTCATGAGATTCACCCGCCCACTTATCCTGGGTCTAGCTGGCGCCTCTGACCGGGAACCCGTACTGTACCGGGTCACTGCAGATTTCAATTACGAAAAAAAGGCGGGCCGACGGGAATGGCTGCGGGCGCGGCTAGAACATGAGCCTGGCCGTGCGCCTATCGCGGTTTTATTTCGGCCCCAGGGTTCTGGTATCATTAATTCCCTCGTGCAGAGTCATGGTTTGATAGAAATCGCCGAGGATGTAACGCGGATTACGGCAGGGCAGACCATCGATTTTCTCCCGTTTGGCGAGGTAGCAGCATGAAGGTGTTGTATTTTGCTTGGCTGCGCGACCGTGTTGGCATTACAGATGAGGAGGTTGATCCTCCCGAGGAGGTGACAACCGTGGGCGAATTGATTGACTGGCTGGTGCAGCGATCGCCCGGCCACGCGGAAGCATTTGCCGACCCAGCCATCGTACGCTGCGCTTTGAATCAGGAGTACGTGAAGGCTCACGAGAAATTCAGTCGGGATGACGAGGTCGCTTTTTTTCCGCCCGTGACCGGCGGCTAAAACAATGATCAAGGTTCAGCGGGAGAATTTCGACGTGGGCGCTGAACTGGCCACTTTATACGCCGACCGACAAAATGTAGGCGCTGTTGCCTCCTTTATCGGTCTTGTACGAGATGTGGCGGGACCGGGAGAATTGTCCGCCATGACTCTGGAACATTATCCGGGCATGACTGAAAAACAGCTGCAACAGTTGGAGGCGGACGCGTTACAACGTTGGCCCCTAGACAGAGTACTGATCATCCATCGCTATGGCCGCCTGTTGCCCGGTGATCAAATCGTCCTATGCGCCACCACCTCAGCTCATCGGGAGGCGGCGTTCGCGGCCTGTACCTTCCTAATGGATTGGCTAAAGACCAAGGCGCCATTTTGGAAGCTGGAAGAGGTAGGCGGAAAAACCGAGTGGGTTGAGGCCAAGGACGCCGATGACAAAGCCGCCGCTAAATGGAACGAGAATCGATAACAAAATGTAAGAGGAATCGTACATGCCTTACCAACCTTTCGACCTAACTGGCAAAGTCGCCCTCATCACGGGCGGAAACAGCGGCATCGGATTGGGATTTGCCGAGGCCCTGGCCCAGGCCGGCGCGGACGTCTGTATCTGGGGCACTAATGCAAACAAGAACGCTGCCGCCATAAAACAAATCAAATGCTTTGGTGGTAAGGCAGTAGCGCAAATTTGCAACGTAGGCGATCAGAAGGCCGTGCAGGCGGCGTTCACGGAAACTGTGGAAACTTTCGGCCGCGTGGATAGCTGCTTTGCCAACGCCGGTGTTTCGGGCCGCAGCGAGCAGTCAAATTTTACCGACATGCCCGCTGAAGAATGGCGCCGGATCATGGACATAAATTTGGACGGCGCCTTCTATACCTTACAGGTAGCAGCCAAACATATGGTGGAACGGGACGGCGGTGGTCGTCTGGTGGGCACTACCTCTCTCTCTGCGCTGGAGGGCGCGCCACGCGGTATTCATTACGCTGCCACAAAAGGCGCTCTGGTCTCTATGATGATTTCCCTGAGCGTCGGCTTGGCCCGCTATGGTATCACCGCCAATACAGTCATGCCTGGCTGGATCGAAACGCCTATGACAGAGAACGCCTTTAACTGGGACAAGTTCGCCGCCGCTGTGAAGCCGCGCATTCCCATGCGCCGATGGGGCGAAAAAGAGGATTTTGGTGGCCTAGCGGTATATCTGGCTTCCGATGCTTCGGCCTATCATTCAGGGGACAACTTCATCATAGACGGCGCCTATAATAAGTTCTGACATGGCCCAGTCTCTGATCGACTTCGATAGTCTCTAGACGCTATTCCTGCACCAGCAGATCGGCACCTCCAACAATTAATCAAAATACAATTCCCCTGCCGCCGCCGAGTAAATTAAGAAGACGTATGCTGAAGTGAACTGTCCAGTCGAATACAGGGTTGGGAATTTGTTAGCCAAGTCGCTGATGGCGACGTCACGGATGTTTCCTGCCCCGTGGGCACGCCAGACTCTGCCGGAATTATACCAAAACAGCGTTACTCATCAGCGACGATTAGAACACAAAAAGCTGAGCCCGTCTCTGGCTGTGCCTGAAGGCCAGAGTGTCCTAGCCCCAAGTGCAACAGTTCGGCTGAACTGTTGGTCAAGGCCCTTGCAAAACCGATAACGTGGGAATGGGGTCCAGTTGCGTCTACGAGGCCCGGCGCCGCTGGGCAAAAGCGATGGCGATAACAGGGGCAGTAATTAGGCCCAAAACCAGCAGCAAGTGCAAAATATCCACAAGAGCAAGGTCCATGACGGCATGAGCTATTAGAACCAGAAAAGCCAAAGTTATCACACTCACG
>CAXGCE010000241.1:0-4273 GCA_964007795.1 uncultured Alphaproteobacteria bacterium
GAACAGTTCACCTGATGGAAGGGTTATTCTTGCTTCCGGCAGCACAGTGCGCCGCAATATGCTGTGTCAAGTGGGTTTGGACATCGTTGTAGTGGCTTCGAATTTAGACGAATCGGTAATCAAGACTGCCGCCATGGCGCATAAAGTGGCCCCCCGTAACTTGGCCGTACAATTGGCCGTGGCCAAAGCAGCCGCAGTGGGGCGGGACTATCGTGGGGATTGGATCATCGGTGCCGATCAAGTTCTAGCCTTCGGGCAAGTGTTGATCGACAAGGCTGGTAACCCGGAAGAGGCCTGGAAAACCTTGGAAAAACTGTCGGGCCAGTCTCATGAATTACATACGGCCGTATGTGTGATGCGTGATGCGACAGTCCTGTGGCGTTATGTGGATACCGCAAAATTATGGATGCGGCCCCTGTCTCCTGACTTCATCAAGGGATATTTGGACCGAGCAGGAGACGAAGTGTTATGCTCGGTGGGTTGTTATCAGATTGAAAGTTTGGGGGCGCAATTGTTCGACCGTGTGCAGGGGGACCATTTTACCATTCAGGGTATGCCCTTGCTACCATTGTTGGCGTTCCTGCGGTCCCAGGGGTTGATGCCGGCATGATTAGCGGCAAAGCGAGCCTTGCGGGCGTAGCCGGTTGGCCCATCACCCATTCCCGTTCACCGCGGCTGCATAATTTCTGGCTGCGTCGGTACGAAATTGATGGCGCCTACGTGCCATTGGCGATCGAGCCTGACAGTTTTGAGACAGCAGTCCGCGCCTTGCCAAAACTCGGTTTTTCTGGCTGCAACGTTACGCTTCCGCATAAAGAAGCCGCGCTGCGCGTATGCGACTGGGTTGATCCTGCCGCGAGCAGGATAGGCGCGGTGAATACTATCGTAGTGGCTGAGGACGGTAGTCTTGAAGGATCCTGCACCGACGGGTTTGGTTTTTTGCAGGCACTGAAAGAGGGTGCGCCCGACCTAGATTTATCGACCGCCCGTGCCTTGTTAGTTGGTGCGGGTGGTTCTGCCAAGGCAATTGCTGTTGCTCTACTCGACGCAGGTGTGGCGGAAATAATCATCTTGAATCGGACGCGCACCCGCGCCGAAAAACTGTCCGCCGCTCTGGATGGTGCGGTTAAAGTGGGAGACTGGAGCCGGCGTTCGGAACAACTCGGCGCAGCCCAATTGTTGATTAACAGCACCACCCAAGGCATGCAGGGCCAGCCTGCCCTTGACGTGGCGCTGGACGCCTTGCCCCGGAATGCTGTTGTGATGGATGCGGTCTACACTCCGCTTTTGACGCCATTGTTGGCTGCTGCCCAAAGGCGGGGAAATCAGATAGTAGATGGCCTGGGCATGTTGTTACATCAGGCTCGGCCGGGGTTCGCAGCCTGGTTCGGGCAGCAACCAGTCGTGGACCAGGATGTCCGAGACCATGTCCTGCTAGATTTGTAGGGAGTTTGGCTTGTTTATTCTTGGATTGACCGGTTCTATCGGTATGGGTAAGTCGGAAACGTCAAAAATGTTTTGCCGCTTAGGTGTGCCGGTATTCGATGCCGACGCAGCGGTGCATGAACTGTTAAAGAAGGGCGGCCGCGCTGTGCGCAGTGTGGAAACCGCATTTCCTGGCGTCACGAAGAATGGCGCCATTTGCCGTCCGGCTCTGGGGGCCCGCGTTTTTGACGAAAGAGGCGAATTGCGCAAACTGGAAGCCATTCTGCATCCTATGGTGGGTCAAATGCAGCGTACTTTTTTAAGCAACGCCAGGGCGCGCCGCCTGCCGTTGGTTGTTTTGGACATTCCGCTGTTATTCGAGGGACGGGGCGAAGAACGGTGCGATGCCACCGCCCTGGCCAGCGCGCCCTATTTTCTGCAGCGACAGCGGGTTCTAGCCCGCCCCAACATGGCAGCGGAAAAATTCGAGAATATCCACCGCCAGCAGGTGCCTGACATTGTAAAACGACAGCGCGCCGATTTCATCCTACCAACTGGCCTGGGCCGCCGCTTTACCCTGAACCAAGTCGCGTGGATGATCACCGCTATCAGAGGCCGGCCGGGGCACGTCTGGCCGCCCAAGGGTCGGCCGCATCGCCGCCCCACGAACCACCCCAGCCGGAGGCCCGTGCATGCGCGAAATCGTATTCGACACTGAAACAACAGGTTTGGATCCCGCCGCTGGCCACAGGGTAGTGGAGATCGGTTGTGTAGAGCTGATCAATCACATGCCTACCGGGGAAACCCGGCAGTGGTACATCAATCCGGAACGCGACATGCCGGAGGATGCCTTCAATGTGCACGGCCTGTCCGAGGAGTTTCTATCTGATAAACCCGTGTTTGGTGCCATTGCCGGGGATTTCTTGGCATTTGTCGAGGGAGCAGGGCTGATCGCCCACAACGCTAATTTCGACATCCGGTTTTTGAATGCTGAATTGGCTGCCCTGGACCGGCCTAATCTACCCCAAGACAGGGTTTTGGATACGATTGCTCTGGCGCGGAAGAACATATCCGGCGGGCAATTCAGTTTGGATGCTCTTTGCCGCCGTTTCAATATTGATCTCTCGGCGCGGCAGAAACACAGTGCTCTGGTGGATGCGGAACTTCTGGCAGAGGTTTATTTAGAACTGATCGGCGGGCGCCAGCCTGACCTGGTTCTTGCCACCAGCCAAGGCGCGGCGGTAGCTATGGATTATGGCGAACGCAAGGCCCGGCCGCCGCGCCCCCACGCACCCACGGCAGAGGAAGCGGCAGAACATCAAGCCTTCATCGCCAAATTAGATAATGCAATCTGGAAAAAATAGAGCACTAATCATTAAATACTAATTCAGGCGATGCCGCGCCATCAACTCCGCCAGGACGAGACCGAACTACACCAGCGTCCCCGATACCGGCTTTGTAAGGGCCGCTGAACAGCGTTGAAACAGCGGACAATATCCCTGATCACACGGGTGGCGATGAACATCCACACTGGCACGCGGATCCATACCAATGTACATCGAGGACTAAAATGGTGTTTCAACTATGCCATCTTTGGCCTGATCAGCTCGGAAAGCCGTCAAGGCTTTACCGCCATTGGCAACGGGGAGAACATGTCCGTCCGCCTGTATGACCGTGTCAGTGACGGGAAATTTTCATATGGGCCACTGGACTGGACTCAAACTGGACGACAAGCCTCAGGTCGTGGGGGTCGGCACTTTGGACTTAACGGCGAGGGCTAACCCGTGAAGGTCTTTGGCAGTATGGATCTGACGGCCCCTACTTAGGCGGTTTTTTAATAATTTCCGCCGCCGTTGGTTGGGGGTGATTCAATTTTGTCGGCCGATTGCGAATAAAGCGAGACGAAATCAATGGGTTCCAACAATAGGGGTGGGAAACCACCATCACGGGTGGCGTCCGCCACAATGCGGCGGGCAAAAGGGAATAAGAGGCGAGGGCATTCGACTAGACAAACCTGTTTCAACTTTTCTTGCTCCACGTTGTGTAAGGTGAACACACCGGCGTACAGAACCTCTACTACGAAGGCCTTCATCTCGCCATTCGTGGCGCTAGCAGTGATGCGCAATTCCACTTCGAATTGGCTGGCCGTCAAACCACGGGCGCCCACATCGACCGAGATCTCAATATTTGGCGGACTGTCTTGTTTGGCTAGGCTATTCGGCGCCTCAGGGTTTTCGAATGAGAGGTCCTTTACGTATTGTGCGTGGACTTGAACGTGAGGGCTGTCCGGGGTGGGTCTAACTTCCTGCGCGTCAGCGCCGCTAGTTTGGTCGCTCATGGTGAATATGTCTCGTCAGGAAAAAGCTGGCGCTTGGCTATCACGTCCTGACGGTGTCAGCAAGGTCGCAGGCAGCCGTGATTTTATGGTTTTCGAGTTATTTAGCGGTCGTCACGCACGCTGGGCGGCGCGTCTGGCGGCACTTCCTCAAAGTCGGCGTCGATAATGTTGCTGGTTTTGGCCCCTCGGTTAGCACCTGACGTCGGTGGTGTCGTGAAGCCCTGTCCCTGGAACTTGCCGCTGGTGACGAAATAGCGCGCTACCATATGTCCCAACAGGGTCCGAATGGGGGGTAAAAATAATAAACCACCGGCAATGTCGGTGACGAAACCAGGTGTTAGCAATAGGGCACCCGCCATCAAGAGACACAGACCATCAAATACTTCCCTCAGCGGCATTCGTCCCTGGGCCATGTGGGCCTGGGCCCTGTGGAGGACGGCTAGACCCTGGCTGCGCAGCATTAATGTGCCGCCGATGGCTGTCGCGACCACTACGTTTAGGGTCCACCAC
>CAXGCE010000242.1:0-4265 GCA_964007795.1 uncultured Alphaproteobacteria bacterium
TTAATAGTATGCTAACTATTTGGGAGCATATTGTATCATTTATTATGGAAAATGATGCCCAGCGAGTAAGAATTCTTCCGGCAACCGCGGCTCATTGATGCGAAGCACTTGAATGAACGACATTGAATATTTTGATCCTCGTGATCAGTTTGGCTTTCGACTAGGGCGGCTTGCACGTTTCTGGCGTTCCCGGCTCGATGAAAAGATGCGGCCCCATGGTCTCACCCAGGCGCGGTGGGTAGTGATGATCCATCTGCGGCGGGGCGGGAATGGTTTCAAGCAAAAGGCCCTGGCTAAATTTGTCGGGATCGAAGGGCCAACCCTGGTGCATATCTTGGACAATCTTGAAAAGCAAAGCCTTATTGAGCGACGCCAGGACAAGGTGGATCGTCGGGGCAAGACCGTGCACCTGACAGATGAAGGCTGGCGTATGATAGAGGTGCTGGACGAGGTCGTAGCGGAAGTGCGGAGCGAAAATCTGGCGGGTATTTCAGATGCTGATTTGGCGCATTGTCTGACAGTTTTCGAGAACATTGAATCTCACGTAAATGACGTACCGGCTGATCAGTCTGACGCTGTCTAATTGCAATATTAAACGGAAAAAAACGGATTGAAGCGGTGAACGATAAATCAACTACCCAGCGGTTGCAGTCGCATGACGACAATCAGACAAATCTGGATAACGCCCCCGATGGGGCGACGGAAAATACCGGCTCTGCGGGCGCCGGCCAAGGCCGCAGCGAAGATAGCCTGCCGACGCGGTCCTCCGGTTTGAGGCACGGAATTGGCCGCACACTTCTCGTCGTGGCTATCTTGGTCGGTATTGCCGGGCTGGCGTATTGGATTTATGGCCGTTACACCAACGTCATCGTTTACGACGCTCGGATCAAGGCAGACATGATCATGATTTCGTCGCGCATTGACGGCTGGGTCACCGAGGTGCCGGTTTCGGAAGGGCGTAAGGTCAATGTCAATAATCCCCTGGTCATGATCGACGGCCGCGACTCAGCATTGCGGTTGCAGGAAATCGACTCCCAGCGCAAATCCTTGCAGGCTGAGCGCGAGCAGATCGAGGCGGAAGTCCGCATGATCGACCAACAGACTCGGGGGCGCTTCGAAGCTAGCCGTGCCGCTTTGAATGCAGCACGGGCTGCCAAAGCGGGTATGGATACCGAGTTGGAGCAGGTCAGGAATGATTTTGAGCGTGCGCAATCGCTGCTAAACAAAAAAGTGATTTCTCGACAGCGTTGGGAAGCCCTGCGAACCGCCCATCGTATGGCTCGACAGCAGGTCTTAAAAGGCGAGGCTGACGTGGCCCGCGCCAACGCATCTGTCATGGAGGCTAAGGCCGACCGTCAGCGCATGGGCGTCCTTCGCGGTCGCATCGCGGGCCTGCGCTTCGATGATGAACGCCTGAATACTCAGCGGGAACGTCAGCAACTGGACCTCTCGGACCGAACCATTAAGGCGCCCAGCGCGGGCACCGTGGATCGCACGTTTATTGAGCCTGGTGAGTACGTGGCCCGGGGCCAACGTCTTTTGCTGATGCATAATCCCGACGTCATCTGGGTCGAGGCGAATATCAAGGAAACCGATATCCGCAATGTCAAATTGGGTGCCAAGGCTAAGATTTCCGTTGACGCCTATCCCGACTTGCAGGTCATTGGCGAGGTGGTCCGCATCGGCAATGCTGCGACAAACCAGTTCGCCCTGCTGCCCAGTCCCAACCCTTCGGGCAGTTTCACGAAAATCACCCAGCGTTTGCCGGTGAAAATTGCCGTGCCGCAAACGGAAGGTCTTCTGCGCCCCGGCATGATGGTCGAGGTTGAGATTGCAATCGACCGCGATTAACACGATGTTCGCGCGGTTTGGGCCGCGCTATCGCTACTATGTGAGTTTCACGGCCATGCTTGGCACCATGGCCATGGCCTTGACCGCAACCATGACCAACGTGGCCATCCCTGTGATCATGGGCACCTTTGGTGTTGGTCAGGACAAGGTGCATTGGGTCTCCACCGGCTTCATCGCGGCGATGACTATTGCCATGTTGTTGAATGATTGGTGCGTCCGCTCATTTGGCATGCGGGTCACCTATATCGGCGCCATGGGTATATTTATTTTCGGCGGCCTCATGGGCGGGCTCAGCAACAATATCGACCTGGTTATCCTGGCACGCTGCTTGCAAGGTATCGGTGCCGGTATCGCGCAACCACTGGCCATGGTGCTGATCCTGCAGGTCTTTCCTGTGGAGCAGCGTGGCCGCGCCATGGGGTTGTTGAGTGTCGGGATCATGGCCGCTCCCGCCGTGGGTCCAACGGTTGGGGGAGTTTTGGTGGATGCCTTCAATTGGCAGTATGTTTTTTTCATGTCGGTACCGGTGCCTGCCATCGGGATATTCTTGGCCACCATATTTATGCCGGGTAAGGAACAGGCACGGCGGTTGCCCGAATTCGACTGGACTGGCTTGGTTCTGGTGTCCTTATGTATTGTTTGCTCCCTAACAGGGTTGTCCAGTGGTCAGCGTGAAGGCTGGGGCGCGCCGATAATCTCGGTGCTTTTTTCGGTTGGCCTTGTCTCCGGGGTCTTTTTCGTCCTTTGGGAGTTGTTGACGCCGAACCCTCTTTTGCAAGTCCGGGTCTTTGTTAACCGGAAATTTTCAGCCTCGATCATCGTAGGCCTGGTCTTGAGTCTTGGTTTTTATGGATCGGCTTATGTGGTGCCACTATTCGTGCAAACGATACAAGGTTACAGCCCAACGCGGTCCGGTCTGTTGATGATCCCAGGTGGTGTTTTTATGATGCTGATGCTGCCCATCGCGGGGCGGCTGGCGGATAAGTTGCCCGGGTATCAGATGACCCTGTTCGGCCTGGGCGTTTATGGCTGTTCATCTTTGCTGATGATGCAGGCGGGCACCGACACCGCCTTTTGGGTGTTCGCGTCCTGGCTGATGTTGGGTCGGTTGGGGCAAGCGGCGATGATGCCGACGATGATGGTCACAGCTGTTTCCGCCTTGAAACAAGAGCATTTGAGTCAGGGCGCGGGCGCGCTCAACTTTATGCGTAATCTGGGTGGGGCGATCGGCGTCAATGTAATCGCCGTCACGCTGTTACAGCGCACGGCGTTCTTCTCCGACGCTTTTGCCGGGCTGCAAACACCAGACAACAGCGCCACCCGGCATTTCATGTCTCAATTGGGACACATATTAAGCCAATTGGGCTGGCCATTTGAGATGACACACTCGGGCGTATTGTATCTGATTGGCAGTAGTGTCTATTCGCAAGCTTCCATGATGGCCTTCAGGGACGTTTTTCTGTTTATCGCCGTGGCGTTTTTCGTGGCCATGTTCCCAGCTCTACTGTTACGGGATTGGCAGCCAAAACCAAAATCCCCCTCCGCACTGGCGGCGCGGTCGGGTTGATATGAACAATCCTGCCATAGATGCCATGTTCGCACGGTTCGGACCGCGTTATCGCTACTATGTCTCATTCATAACCATGCTGGGCAGTTTTTCTATGGTCTTGACGGCAACCATGATCAACGTTGCCGTTCCGGTGATCATGGGCGCCTTTGGTGTCGGACAGGACAAGGTACATTGGCTGTCCACCGGTTTCATTGCCGCCATGACTGTCTCTATGTTGTTAAACGATTGGTTCGTGCGCGCCTTTGGTATGAAGGCGACTTACATCGGTGCCATGTCAGTATTTATCTTTGGCGCTATCATGGGTGGGCTTAGCCCAAGCATTGACCTGATGATCCTATCCCGTGTTTTGCAAGGGGTGGGGGCCGGTGTGGTGCAGCCTTTATCTATGGTTTTGATGTTCCAGGTCTTTCCGGTTGAACAACGGGGTAGGGCCATGGGTTTGTTCGGCGTCGGCATCATCGTCGCTCCCGCCTTGGGACCGGCCTTTGGCGGCATTTTGTTGGATGCCTTTAATTGGCACTATGTCTTTTTCATGTCCGCGCCGGTGGCCGTGGTGGGAATTTACCTTGCCATCATCTTCATGCCTGGAAAAGGCCACAAGGCACCGCTGCCGACCTTCGATTGGGCGGGACTGGTTCTGATTGGGCTGTTCATAGGCACCTTTTTGACTGGAATTTCTAACGGCCAACGGGACGGCTGGGGCGCGCCCGTTATTTCGATATTATTTGCAGTATCCGCAATTTCCTTGGTGGCCTTTGTTTTATGGGAGCTCTCGATCAAGGAACCGATCTTGCAATTATGGGTATTCATGAACAAGAAGTTTGCCGCGTCCGTTTGCATCGGC
>CAXGCE010000243.1:0-4257 GCA_964007795.1 uncultured Alphaproteobacteria bacterium
GTCTATCAGCACACCGACCAGATCAAAGATGACGGTGTCGATCCTTGCTTTTACTATTCGACCACCTTAACCAAGCGGCCGCTGGCCTGGCGGATTTGTTCGCTATCCACGGTGCGGCAAAATTCCAATGTCATGCTTGTACCCGAAAAGGGTCGCCGTAAGATCTGTGTTTCATGGCGTCCATCTTTCTAAATCTGTGGCGTAACAATTTCTAATGTCTGCTCCTTGATGAAGGCCCACGGATAGGGCATCGGCGTCATCAGGAGATCACCCTTTTGCGGTAGCGAACCCGTGAGTTTGGCGCAAGGCTTCCCCTAAAATCATCGCTCCAGCAACGGCGATATTCAACGATCGGGCCCCCTTCCGCATGGGAATTTGGAGACGAGCGTCGGCCTGTTCATGAACTTCTTCTGGTACGCCGGATTGTTCCTGCCCGAGAAGGATATGGTCGTCGGCCTGGAAGGTAAACTTCGTGTAGGGGCTATCTCCCTTGGTAGTAGCCAGAACCAACCGGCCCGAAATCTGAGGTAAAAAATGGTCCCACGAATCATGCCGCCGTAATTCTGCATCCTTGGTATAATCCATCGCCGCCCGGCGCAACTGCCGGTCCGTGAAGGTGAAACCACATGGTTCAATAATATCAATGGGCACATCCAGGCAGGCGCACAGACGGATCAAGGTGCCGGTGTTTTGCGGAATATCAGGTTGATATAGAGCCAAACGCATGGCACAGCATTGCTGATTTGCCCCGTTATGGCCAGTGTTTCGGAAAAGCCCGCCACCGCAATGATTTATGCGGGCTGACTGCCCCGCGATGACTGGACAAATGGCCCTCGCCATGACAAATAAGGGCAGCCAATCTCCCAATAGAATTAATGGAAAGCGATCGAACCATGGCGGATGATAAAGGCGAGGGTGAACAGGACCCCAGGCGCCGGGATTTCTTATACGTGACGGCCGGTGGTCTGGGCGTGGTTGGTGTCGCCGGCGCCGCATGGCCTTTTATCGATCAAATGAATCCTTCTAAGGACGTTTTGGCGCTGTCCTCGATCGAAGTTGATTTGTCTGGTATTGCAGCGGGACAGTCGATCACGGTGAATTGGCGGGGCAAGCCGGTGTTCATCCGCCATCGCACCCAAGCGGAGATCGCCGAAGCCAAGGCGGTATCATTGGATGATCTTCCGGACCCTCAGGCAGACACGGAGCGGGCGGAAAAGCCGGAATGGCTTATTCTTGTGGGCGTCTGCACGCACTTGGGTTGCGTGCCCCTGGGGCAGCAAGGGGAATACAACGGCTGGTTCTGCCCCTGCCACGGCTCCCACTACGACACCTCGGGACGCATTCGCAAGGGACCTGCACCGGTGAACATGACCGTGCCCGACTATGTCTTCTTAGACGATAGCAACATCAAGATCGGCTAGGGGGCAGACATGTCAGGTGAATCAACCTTTCAGACGAATAATGCCGTAATCAAATGGATTGAATACCGGCTACCAATCTTCAGCTTCATTCATGGTTCGGCTGTCGCATATCCGACGCCCAAGAACCTGAACTATTGGTGGAACATGGGGTCCCTAGCCGGGATCATGCTGGTTTTGCAGATCGTCACTGGCGTCGTGCTCGCAATGCATTATACGCCACACGCGTCCATGGCGTTCGATAGTACGGAACACATCATGCGCGATGTGAACTATGGCTGGCTACTACGTTATATGCACGCCAACGGCGCCTCCTTCTTCTTTATCGTTGTCTATATCCACATTTTCAGGGGTCTTTACTATGGCTCCTATAAGGCGCCACGTGAGATCTTGTGGTGGATGGGTATCATCATTTTCATTCTGATGATGGCCACTGCTTTCATGGGCTATGTGTTGCCCTGGGGTCAGATGAGTTTTTGGGGCGCTACGGTGATCACCAACCTGTTTTCGGCGGTACCGTTGGTGGGTGAGAACATCGTGACCTGGCTGTGGGGCGCATTTTCTGTAGATCAACCTACCCTGATCCGGTTTTACAGCTTGCACTATCTGCTTCCGTTCGTAATGTTCGGCGTGGTGTTTGTGCATCTGTGGGCGTTGCATCACCACAAATCCAACAACCCTTTAGGTATCGACATCAAGGGTCCCCAAGACACCATCCCGTTTCATCCCTATTACACAGTGAAGGATCTCTATGGCATGGGAGTGTTTGGCATTATCTTTGCCATCACGCTATTCTTCGCGCCCAATTTTTTGGGCCATCCAGATAATTACACACCGGCTAACCCTCTTGTGACGCCGCCGCATATCGTTCCCGAATGGTACTTCCTACCTTTTTACGCCATCTTGCGGGCGATCCCGGACAAGCTGCTCGGCGTAATCGCCATGTTTGCAGCAATTCTGATCCTTTTCGTCCTCCCGTGGCTGGATACGTCTAAAGTTCGCTCGGCGCGATTTCGCCCGGTTTATAAAATGTTGTTCTGGGCCTTCTTAATTGATTGCGTAGTCCTTGGTTATGTGGGCGGAAATCCACCAGAAGGTGTGTTTATCGTGTTTGGCCGGCTGGCGACGGCATTGTACTTCTTGTTCTTCTTAACTTTGCCATTAATTGGCTGGTTTGAACAACCCAAGGCGTTACCAAATTCTATCGCTACAGCGGTGTTGGAAAGTAGCAAAGACAGTGGAGACGTCAATAACGCGGTCGCTAAGGCGGAGGATCGTGTCTGATGCATAAACTTGCTCTTATTTTTGCCTTCGCGACATTTATCCTCTCTCCTGCAGCCTGGGCCGCAGGCGATGCGGAAGCGCCCAAAAAAATTGAATGGAGCCACGGCGGCATTTTTGGCACCTTCGACCGAGCCGCCGTACAGCGTGGTCTTCAGGTCTACCGGGAAGTGTGTAGTGGCTGCCATGGTCTGAAGTACATAGCCTTCCGCAATCTGCTTGAAATTGGTTTGAATGAAGATCAAGCCAAGGCCATCGCAACGGAATACACTGTGATGGACGGCCCCGATGCTGAAGGCGAGATGTTCGAGCGGCCGGGCAAATTGTCGGATTACATGCCTTCGCCATTTGCCAACGAAAAAGCGGCGCGCGCCTCCAACAACGGTGCCTATCCCCCTGATTTGTCACTGATCGTAAAAGCCCGGACCGGCGGAGAAAACTATTTATACTCATTGCTAACGGGATACACCGACGCCCCCAGCGGCGTCACCGTGGCCGAGGAGATGAGTTACAATCCCTATTTCCCCGGACACCAGATTGCGATGGCTCCGCCGATTGATGACGAAGCGGTGGATTACGTTGATGGCACCAAGAACAGCAAGGATCAAATTGCCAAGGACGTCGTCACATTCCTGGCCTGGGCCTCCGAGCCCACCTTGGAAGCACGCAAACAGATGGGCGTGAAAGTGATCTTGTACCTAATAATCCTGACCATCGTGCTGTACATGGTGAAGCGCAGGGTCTGGTCCGAAGTTCATTAGGGCTTAATCAATTCAAATTTATCGCCGTCTCTCCAAAAAAGGACCGGCGTTTCTTGCGCTAGGCAGCCTTGCTGAACAGGCGTTGAAAGTTTTGGGTGGTTTGCCGGGTGATTTCAGCCATGCTCAAACCGCACATCTCAGCAAGCCTGGCGGCCGTGTGGGCGACGTAGGCGGGTTCGTTGTCCTTGCCGCGATGGGGCGCGGGGGCAAGATAGGGTGCATCGGTCTCTACCAATAATCGGTCCAGGGGGACTTCCGCTGCTATGTCACGCACTGCCTGGGCATTCTTGAAGGTCAGTATGCCGCTGAACGAAATATAGAAACCCAGCTCTAGAGCAGCGTGGGCCAACTGCGGGCCGGACGAAAAACAATGCAGCACACCAGGAAAGGCCCCGTTGGAGGATTCCTCCTGCAAGATTTCAACCATTTCCCCGTCCGCCGCCCGGCTGTGAACGATCAGAGGCATCTGCAATTCCCGCGATGCAGCAATATGGCGGCGGAACATCCGTGCCTGGATGTCATGGGGACTTTTGTTGTAATGATAATCTAGACCCGTTTCGCCAATGCCGACAACTTTGTCATGGGTTGCCAGTTCCACCAGGCGCGCCGCCGTCAGATCTTGCTCTTCCGCCGCATCATGGGGATGTAAGCCGACCGAACAATAGACATTTTCGAACCGTTCGGCGATTTCCAGGATTGAGGGAAATTGTTGCACCCGTGTACAAATGGTCACCATGGCGCCAATACCGGCCGCTGCTGCCCGCTCCATCACGCCCTCCAGGTCGCCGCGCAATGAG